>CASFLH010000031.1 GCA_949295505.1 uncultured Spirochaetales bacterium
ACGGACATGCCATCAGGAAAGAGGACATCATCGTTCTTGATGACGGCACTCCGGTAATCAGGGATGATCCAGGGAGGAACTATGACAGACAACAGCTGCAACAGCTCAAAGAAGACATATCAGGACAGCTCAGCCTCTTCAGAGAAGAAGACCTGCCTCGCCCGGATGAGAGCAGAGGAAGAGCTCGAAAGGGAGAAAAAGGAAGCGGAGGAGATGCTCGAAAAGTACGGAATGTATCCAGACGATACAACCCCATACTTCGTGATGGAGTGTCCGCTTATTACTCGCCTGAGAAAGGCTGGAATGGAAAAGAGCAGCATCCTTGGACTGTAAAAGGAGCCTGGGACAGCTTCGGCTTCGTTGATTTCCTTGGCATGAATGTCCGCAATGTCCACGACATTGCCCAGATGTTCTCCATCTACCGCAATCCGATGCTGGAGTACTTCCATATCATCCTCGCCAAGAATGGAAGGATAGTACGCCAGATTGCAATGACATCGGGACTGAGCGGACTAGTCCGTGTTGTTCCGGCAGGTGGAAAGGAAAAGCTTCAGGAAATCATCGGCAAGGTGGACTACGATGCCGCATACCTTGTCCACAACCATCCATCTGGGAATATAGATCCGTCAGATGATGATCTGGCATGTACCGCATTCTACGCCAGCGAGATCTTCAAAAGGAAATTTATTGGCCACATAATCCTCGACCACACGAGATTCTCACTGATCAGTGCGATGACACCAAATGTCAAATCGCAATTCGATATGACTGTATCCGATTTCAGGTATGCTCCCCATGAGATACCAAAGAGGAAGTCGATATTCGGGCGCATCTCATCACCCAGCGACATTGCTCAGATCATCTTCGATATCCATAACAGGGGAAACATCGTCCTCGATCTCGACAACGCCCATATGGTCTCTGATATCAGGCCTTTCTCGATAGAAGATTATGATCCGGGCTTATTCATGCTCGACATGAAGGCGAAATGCGTAAGGGACAGGGTGATAGTGGTCTCTTCCGAAGAATCCTTCGACAAGCTTCAGGACAAGTTCAACGAGTATCCCTACAATCCTGTGAAAGGGTATAAGCAGCCAGTACTCGACTGTCTGTATGTGGATGTGGAGAAAGGCATCTACAAATCGATGCTTGAGCATGGGCTGCTTGACCGCTTCAACTGGCAGAGCTTCCTGTCAAAGCAGAATAGTGACCAGACTCTCATCTGGAACGAGGATATCTCAGAGCATCCCAAACAGGGTTATCTCTTTGAGAAGAACAGGCCTTACATTACATCGGGAAAAGTATTCAGCCCCCCTGAGAAGGAACTGGAGAACTACCGCAGACAACTTTCATCGCATGAGAAAGGTGTATCCATTCCAGTCCGCTCATCATCACCAATCCTTCAGGCTCTGGGGTATTCCAAAGGGTGCATCACTCTTTCTAATACTGCGATAGAGAATGCAGATGGCAACAAGATCAAGGCCGAGATAATCGAGAACATCCCTAACATCGTCTCTGATCCCGCTGCAATCATCGACACAGGAGTGAAGACCGGAGAAAAGAGCAGGAGCTGCCTTCTCTTTGCCTACAACACCCTTGTTGACGGTGAATACGCAACAGTCGGACTACTTGTGGAGCCTGTCGAAAGGAAGCTGAAGACCGACTATGTTGTCCAGGCCGTCTTCTCACCTGAAGAGATATCAAGGGACAGGAACAGGCTTTTCTCAGAGTGTGCCAGGAACAATCAGTTCATCTACTCGGAAACGGAAAATCCTTTCTTCATCATCCCCGGAAGCAGCAGGGAGAGCGAGAAGGTGAACATCACGAAGATAACACTGCCGGAGAAGGTTCCGGACAGGACTGTTGTACTCGAACGCTGCATCAAGAACGAGAAGCAGATCACACGCTAGACCACGAGGAGGAAATATGAAAGTGAAGACAAGGCTCTTTCCGCTTATTGCAATCATTCTCTCAGTATCCACGCTGCTTTCATGCTCCCTGGATATAT
>CASFLH010000032.1 GCA_949295505.1 uncultured Spirochaetales bacterium
GGAGAAAGCGAAAGACAGTGCCTCATGCAGGACACCATGTCTGCGTCCCGATGATGCGATGCGGTGAATGACAGCATAGGAAGAAGTATCCTTCCACTCTCCTTCCCTGATGACAGCGTAAGTCGGATCAGGGCCCGGGAGAATCATGAAGACCCCATACAGCCCGAAATCATCCTCGAGCACATAGAGGCGCTGCTGCATGATGTCATATTCAAGAAGGGCCTGAGACGGATAACCATTCCGCCATTGATTCCTGTTTCCATGCGCGCGCATAAATGCTCTAGCCTTATCATATATAGAGAGAATCTCCTGGAGATCCCTCTCCTCAGCTTTCCTGACCATGCGGAAAGCCTATCATTTATGAAATCATCCTGTACAGACTGCCTTCGATCAGACGGGCCCGTCTTCTTACCGCCGTCTCGGAAAGCGAGAGCCTAGCTGCGATTTCAGCTGCCTTCAGCTTTTTGGAACCAAAGGAGCCATAGAGCGAATTGATGATGAAACGATCATCGCGGGAAAGGCGGGAAATAGACTCTGAAAGCCTTCCGATCAGAATATCAGACTCTGCATCTTCCTCTACAGAGGAATCAGATGCGATAGAAGATGACAATGAATAGCCTTCCTCATCATATGCGTAATCGAGACTCCGTGGCATCTGCAGGGCCCTGTTGCGCTCTGCATTGCGCAGCATCCGGGCAGAGAATCCTGTTGCGGCCATCAGCTCTTCCTCCCCGGGAGAGCTTATACCCTCCTCGGAGAGCCCTTTGTAGGCCTCGGAAAGCACTTTCACCTGAGATATCGCACTCCGGGGAATCCGTATAAGACGCAGCGAGGAGCTGAGATATTCTCGTATGGCCATTCTCACGCCTTCTTTCACATAGGGGATGAATGCAGGTGCTATACTGCTGTCAAAGCGATCCGCTGCCTCAAGGAATCCGACACGTCCCACCTGCAGAAGATCGTCGAAGGATTCCGTACCATCAAGCTTCGCGGCATAATTCCTGGCAACTGACCTGATCATTCCATCAAATGACAGCAGAAGCTTCTCCCTGGCCCTGCACTCACCTTCCTGAGCCCTTCTGACAAGATCCATGTCCATACTGACCTCCTTGGATGACACAATAGATGCCACAGCCACTAGGACATATAATGTCTTTGTAAATCGATTTCATTGAAAAGTTTTATTGCATAAAGGATGAAAATCAATACACAAGCTTGCATATTTGGCCGATACGATGATACAGTCTTACTACTAAAAACTAAAAGGGAGAGTAATATGAAGAAACTCTTTACAGCTCTTATGGTGCTTATGGTGCTTTCTTCTGCAGCATTCGCAGACGCACCATTCCATATCGGCGTCGTTACCGGAACAGTTTCCCAGTCAGAAGATGACCTCCGCGGTGCAGAGGCTCTCATCGCTGAGTATGGTGCAGTATCTGATGGCGGATACATCCAGCACATGACATACCCTGACAACTTCATGGAAGAGCAGGAGACAACGATTTCCGTTATCGCAGGTCTCGCTGACGATCCACTCATGAAGGCCGTCATCGTAAACCAGGCTGTTCCTGGCACAGCTGAGGCTTTCCGCCAGATCAAGGCTGTAAGACCGGACATCCTTTGCTTCGCAGGTGAGGCTCACGAGGAGCCGTACCTCATCTCCGGCGCAGCTGATCTCGTAACATCCAATGACTTCGTAGCACGTGGATACCTGATGATCAACGCAGCTCACGAACTCGGATGCGACACATTCGTGCACATCTCCTTCCCACGCCACCTGGCTATGGAGAAGATGCAGAGAAGAAGAGCCATCATGATCCAGACATGCAACGAGCTCGGCATGAATTTCGTTGATGTATCAGCTCCTGACCCGACATCTGACGTAGGTATCGCAGGCGCTCAGCAGTACATCCTCGAGCAGACACCGGCATGGATTGAGAGATATGGTGAGAACACAGCATTCTTCTGCACCAACGATGCTCATACAGAGCCTCTTCTCAGACAGCTCATGCAGTATGGCGGTTACTTCGTAGAAGCTGACCTTCCATCACCGCTCATGGGATATCCTGGAGCTCTCGGAATCGACCTCTCTGCTGAGGCTGGTGACTTCCCGGCAATCCTCGCAAAGGTTGAGAAGGCTATCGTTGAGCAGGGCGGCGCTGGACGCTTCGGAACATGGGCATACAGCTACGGCTACACAACAACAGCTGGTCTTGGACGCCTTGCTATTGAGGCTGTCGAGGCAGAGATGAACGGAGAGGATTTCGATTACACATCAATCCGCAACATCAGAAAGGCTTTCCAGGCTTACACACCAGGTGCAAACTGGAACGGATCTTACTATGTTGACGCGAACTCCGGTGTTTCCAGCGACAACTTCGTCCTCGTATACCAGGATACATATATCATGGGCGATCCTGGCTACTACATGGGCAACACGGATGTCGAAGTACCTGAGTGGTGCTTCTATATGACAGGAAAGGAGTTCAACTAATACTTCAATCCTCATGGAAAGGGGAGGTCTCCTCCCCTTTCTTCCATGAAAATAAGGGGTAATAATGAATGAAATGACGAAACCCTTGCTTGAAATGCAGAACGTTAGCAAGGAGTACAATGGCAACCCCGTACTGAAGGATGTAAACTTTACGCTGAAGGAAGGAGAGGTGCTAGGCCTCGTCGGTGAGAACGGCGCGGGAAAGAGCACTCTCATGAACATTCTCTTCGGCATGGATGTGATCCAGCAGACGGGAGGTTATGGGGGAAAAGTCCTCATAGACGGTCAGGAAGTGAAATTCACTTCACCGCTTGACGCACTCAAAGCCGGCATCGGCATGGTACACCAGGAATTCTCGCTGCTCCCCGGTTTCACCGCAGCTGAGAACATCCTCCTCAACAGAGAACCAGAAAACAAGAGCGTCCTCTCTCTCGTATTCGGAAAGAGGGCCAATACAATAGATAGGAAGACACTGCAGAAGAAGGCTATCGAGGCCATCACAAAGCTCGGAGTGAGCCTTGATCCGGATATGCTTGTATCCGAGATGCCCGTTGGCCACAAGCAGTTCACGGAGATATCCAGAGAGATTTCAAAGAGCTCGATCAGGCTGCTCGTGCTTGATGAGCCGACCGCGGTTCTTTCAGAGAAGGAAGCGGAGATGCTTCTCAAGGCGATCAGGAACCTCTCGGCACAGGGTATCGCAGTCATCTTCATCACCCACCGCCTTCAGGAAATCCTTGATGTCTGCAACAAAGTCGTTGTCATGAGGGATGGAAGGATCATTTCAGAGCTTGAGGCGGCAAAGACTTCTATTTCCGAGATGGCAAGGCTGATGGTCGGCCGTGAAGTCGGCGGCGGCAGCGTCCGCACCGATGATATCAAGCCACTGGCTGAGGAAGTCGTGCTCTCAGTGAAGAACCTCTGGGTTGACATGCCTGGCGAGACAGTCAAGAACTTCACCATTGACGTGCATCAGGGTGAATTCCTTGGTATCGGCGGCCTTGCGGGACAGGGAAAGATCGGAATCCCGAACGGAATCATGGGACTTTATCCTGCAGGTGGCGAGGTCAAGCTTAACGGGAAGCCTATTGAGCTTAACAACCCGCGCGCATGCCTTGATTCCTCCCTCGCCTTCGTATCAGAGGACAGAAGGGGCGTAGGTCTTCTTCTCGATGAATCACTTGAATGGAACATCGCATTCCCTGCCATGCAGATCCAGAACAAATTCCTCAAGCAGTATCTTGGCGGACTCATCAAATGGAGAGACCAGGGTGCGATCGAGAAAATCACAAAGAAATATATCGACCAGCTTCAGATCAAATGCACTTCATCGAAGCAGAGAGCGAAAGAGCTCTCCGGTGGTAACCAGCAGAAGATCTGCCTCGCGAAGTCTTTCGCCCTTGAGCCAAAGCTTCTCTTTGTATCGGAGCCAACCAGAGGTATTGATATCGGAGCGAAGGCGCTCGTTCTCCAGGCACTCAGGGAATACAACAGGAAACATGGCGTCACGATTGTCATGATCTCTTCCGAGCTTGAGGAGCTCAGGCAGTGCTGTGACCGCATTGCCATTGTCACCGATGGCGCTGTATCGGGAATCCTTCCGGCAACAGCTCCAAGCGAGGACTTCGGTATCCTCATGGTCGGCAAAACCAGCAAGGAGGCCAAGTGATGGAGAAAATCAAGGCATTTCTTAAGGCATTCGGACTGCCAAGGCTTATCATCGCAGGATTTCTGCTGCTGCTCCTGATCATCGCGCCATTCGTGGGGATCGGTATCGGCAACTCGTTCACTGACATCCTTGCCCGCTTCGGCATGAATTCAATCATGGTTCTCGCCATGGTCCCGATGATCCACTCAGGCTGCGGCCTCAACTTCGGTCTGCCGCTTGGAATCATCTCAGGACTGCTCGGCGCGACGCTTTCGATCGAGACAGGCGTTACAGGACCGCTGTCATTCTTCCTTGCGATCCTCTATTCCACTCCGTTTGCAATCATATTCGGATGGGGCTATGGAAAACTCCTGAACAGGGTCAAAGGCAGTGAGATGATGATTGCGACATATGTAGGCTTCTCCTCAGTCGCCTTCATGTCCATCATGTGGCTCCTCCTTCCTTATAAATCACCGACCATGGTCTGGGGATACTCAGGAAGCGGTCTCAGGACTACAATCTCAACAGACGGGTTCTATTCACACATACTGAAAGATTTCCTGCAACTGAACATCGGTTCCCTCTCGATTTCCTTCGGAGAGATCCTGTTCTTCGCCATCTTCGCCTTCATCATCTGGGCTTTCCTTCACACAAAGACAGGTACGGCAATGACAGCTGTCGGTTCCAACCCTGTATTCGCAAGGGCTTCAGGTATCAACATCGACAAGCAGAGAACGCTCTCGGTCATCATGTCCACCTGGCTCGGGGCTCTGGGAATCCTCTGCTACCAGCAGGGTTATGGATTCATCCAGCTCTATCAGGGACCGATGTACATGGCTATGCCTGCTGTATCCGCAATCCTCATCGGAGGCGCTTCAGTCAACAAGGCATCGATTGTTAACGTAATCATCGGTACGATTCTCTATCAGGGTATAGTCACCATGACCCCATCGGTAATGAACAACCTGATTCACACTGATATGTCAGAAGTTCTCAGAATCATCGTCTCCAACGGTATGATTCTCTACGCTCTGACAAGGAAAACGGGGGCATCCAGATGAAAACGGCAATAACATCAAAAGACGTCAGGAAGTTCCTGGCAAACAATATCGTTCCTATCATCTTCATCGTCATCTGTGCCGTCTGTATTCCTATCGCAGGATATTCCGGACAGTATCTTGTCAGCCAGATCATCACCAGAATCATGCGTAACAGCTTCCTGGTTCTTTCCCTGCTGATCCCTATCATGGCAGGCATGGGTCTCAACTTCGGAATGACGCTCGGCGCCATGGCCGGACAGATCGGAATCATCTTCATCACGGCATGGAATGTCGTCGGCATCCCCGGTCTTCTGCTTGCAGCGATCATCGCCACCCCGATAGCTGTGCTTCTTGGCTGGTTTTGCGGCAAGATGCTCAACATGGCAAGAGGAAGGGAGATGATCACCAGCTACATGATCTCATTCTTCATGAATGGTGTTTATCAGCTGGTCGTGCTTTACGGCATGGGTCCGGTGATCCCGATCTCCTCCGACCAGGTTCTTCTCCCGCGCGGTTACGGTGTGAGGAACACAATTGACCTTATCAATGTAAGACAGTCGATTGACAACTTCTGGCAGATTCCGATCGGAGGAGTGAACATCCCTGTTCTCACAATCATCCTCATCGCCCTGCTCTGCCTTGTGATCATCTGGTTCCGCAAGACAAAGCTTGGCCAGGACATGAGAGCAGTCGGACAGGACATGGAAGTTGCGAGAGAGGCAGGAATCAAGGTTGAAAGGACCAGAATCCTGGCAATCGTCATCTCCACGGTCTTCGCCTCATACGGAATGATCATCTATCTCTCGAACATGGGAACGCTCAACACATACAACTCCCATTCGCAGATCGGTATGTTCAGTATCGCAGCGCTCCTTGTCGGAGGTGCTTCGGTATCCAAGGCTTCCATCAAGAACGTGTTCCTGGGAATCATACTGTTCCACCTGATGTTCATCCTGACACCTCAGGCAGGAAGAGAGCTGATGGGCCAGGCACAGATCGGAGAATACTTCCGCGTCTTCGTATCCTATGGAGTCATCACGCTCGCACTTGTTCTTTATGAGATCAGGACAAGACGTGAGAAAGCGGAATCCGCGAAGCAGCTTGCTGACATGCAGAAGGAGGGAGCAAAGGCATGAGCGAAAAGAAGAATCTGAAGGACTTCTTCAACCTGTCCTTCTATGTACGTCTGGCAGTGATTGTCGTCGTGATCCTGCTTGCTGTGTTCCTCTATCACTATGGCATGCAGCATACAGTCTATGTGGACAACAGGACGATAGAGATTGATGGAGAATCCTACAGGGCTCTCGACTGGGCAATGGTTTCGGTGGATGGAGGCGACAGCCAGGAATACTCACCGAGAACCAGACGCGAGGAGACGGTCATGAGGCAGAAGCACACCATCCATGTCGTCTATGAGGATGATGATTTCAATGAGATTGAGTTTGATGCGGAGTTCACGCTCCCTGTCAACGAGAAGCAGATTGTCCTCTCCCTCCCTGCCCTTCTTGCAGGTCTTGACCAGAGCCAGTACCTGACGGAATTCGTCCCGATGGCACAGCAGCTTGGTCTTTCGATCGGCGGGAATGCCGCGGGAAGCCAGCAGGCTGAGGACACAGACATCTCTGAAGCCGATATGTTCGGCGACATGACCATGGATTTCTGATAAAATTCCATCCACGCGAAGGAGCCCGGCGAGGGCTCCTTCTTATTTCTCATCGGCTTCATTCAGCTCTGAACTTCTCGATCAAACAAAACGGAAAGCCATTCAATCCACATTGTATCAGGTCTCACATTCTTCACGGTTTGCTGCTTTGTTTTTCTCAAGATCCCTGAAGTAATCAATGTTTGCGACAACCAGCATGCTCCGGCCTTCATCGAGAAGTATTCCATCATCTTCACGCCACATATATGTGCTTACAGGCTTTCCTGTCTTCAGAATATCGCTGTCAACGAAAAAGAGAGCTATGGCTTTCCGCGTTGTGAATATATCCACCCCCATCTTCATGACATTGATCTTCAGGACCGAAAGATAATGCTGCATCTTCCTGCCAAGCTCTGCTGCCGTGAGTCCTCTGGTCTTCTGCATCTCGATGCCGATCAGTGATCCATCATCCGTCTCGGCAAGGATATCGAAAATGATGATACCGCCATTTCCGTCATTCAGCCTCTCCAGCCCTCTCGCGCTGATTATCGAGATGTCATTCTGGGAAAGCACAGTTCTCACAAGGAACTCCACACCGCTGGGGTTGTTGTCGAATCCGATCACGAAAGCAGCTTTGTCAGAAAGAGTACACGTCTCCATGAAATGCATTATCTCTTCTCTCATCTGATCTACTTTGCTCATTGTTTTTCTCCTTTGCATCATATACGCTCAGGAACATGATTCTGGTCACAACCCAGGAAGGAATGTGACCCTGCTGAAGTGACAGGCGAAGTACAACGTTGACAGGGCAACTGCAACAAGACAGAGTAATTGCATCAGCGAACAGAGAGAAAGCCACCTATAAACGCGAGGAAAAGGCGAAATGATGCTATAATCGGGGAAGCAGGGACCA
>CASFLH010000033.1 GCA_949295505.1 uncultured Spirochaetales bacterium
ATCGTTGACTTCATCGATGAGGTGATTGTCGAGGATGAATATACAGTGCTTGTTAAGCTTGATGCTCCATATGCCCCGGCATTGAGGAACCTCGCAGTACCATTTGCGGCGATTGTTCCTATGGATTACACATCTGCAAATGAGGATATCCTCAGGACAGCTCCAGTAGGATCAGGACCTTACAAATTCGAAGAATGGTCACAGAATGACAGAACCGTGCTTGTGGCAAATGAGGATTACTATGCAGGTGCACCTCGCACAGAAAAAATCGAGTTCAAGGTCATTCCTGAGGCTGCACAGAGGACA
This sequence comes from uncultured Spirochaetales bacterium, assembly GCA_949295505.1. Taxonomy (GTDB): domain Bacteria; phylum Spirochaetota; class Spirochaetia; order Sphaerochaetales; family Sphaerochaetaceae; genus Ornithospirochaeta. Next base: position 307 of record CASFLH010000033.1, read on the forward strand.
ATCGCTCTTGAGACAGGAGAGGTCGATATAGCATATGATCCGCTTACAGCTGATAAGCAGCGTATTGCTGAAAATGATGATCTGATGATTTATTCATCACCATCTGTAAACTGCTATTACCTCACGCTGAATATGGCAAAAGCTCCTTTTGATAACAAGCTTGTGCGTCAGGCGATAAGCCATGCAATCGATCGTCAGCTTATTGTCGATACGCTTTACATGGGGTCAGGTCAGCCTGCTGATGATATCATTGCACCCTCTGTCTTCGGATACTTCGGCTGCGGAGTTGACGAGTATGATCCTGAGCTTGCAAAACAGCTTCTTGCAGAGGCCGGTTATCCTGATGGATTCTCCTGCTCGATATGGGTTAATAACAGTCAGGAGCGTGTTGAGGTCTGCCAGGTTATCCAGGCAATGCTTGGTGAAATCGGAATCGACTGCAGTCTCGAGGTTATGGAATTTGGTGCATTCCTGAGCCGTACATCCGCTGGTGAGCATGATATGGCATTCTTCGGATGGGTGACATCCACAATGGATGCTGACTATACATATTATTCTCTTGAGCATTCTTCGCAGCAGGGGGCGGCAGGAAACAGGTCCTTCACAAGCGATCCTGAAGTTGACAGGCTTGTAGAGACAGGCAGATTCAGCACGGATGAGGCTGTAAGACTTCAGGCGTATAAAGATCTTTCTGTATATCTCAAGGATCTCGCAAATAATATCAATATAATCTATACGGAGATTTCTGCTGGTGCTGGTAAGAACGTTGAGAATTTCAAGCTCGATCCGTTAGGATATCATGAGCTTCAGAACGTTCAGGTACGCGGCAGGAGATGATGAAAGGAGTGTCTGTATGCTTTTAAGCGAAATCACATGGGTCAAGGCGGAAGAGTATTTCCGCCACAATGATATGGTCATAATTCCTGTCGGCAGCATTGAGTGTCATGGAAAGCATATGCCGCTTGGGACAGATACGCTTATCCCGGACAAGATCATAGAGCTTGTGAGAAAGCAGTATGATGAGGTCCTTATAGCTCCGACGGTTCCATATGGTGCCTGTGAAAGCCTTTATCCATTCCCCGGGACTGTAGATCTCGGTACGGAACTGCTTTACCAGGTCATGAAGACAATCATATGGAATCTTAAGAGACATGGCGCAAAGAAGTTCGTCATACTCAATGGACACGGGGGAAATATCAAGGCTCTAGAGAGAATCGGGTATGAGCTCGACAGCGAGGGCTGCCTAATGGCTATCCTCAACTGGTGGCTGAATGTCTGGGATCTCAATCCGGAATGGAAAGGCGGACATGGCGGTGGAGAGGAGACAGCTGGAGTCATGGCTGTCAATCCGGATCTTGTCGACAGAAAATACGTCGATCTTCCACTTGAGATGAAGGATGTTTCCGAGAATCTCAAAGCTGCCGGATTCAATAATATTGAGTTCAAAGGTGTGACTGTAACGATACCACGTCTTACTGATCATGTGACAGATAACGGATGGATCGGGCCTGACCATCCGAAATACGCAACCGAAGAATGGGGAAAGACAATGCTTCAGTCTTTTGCGGATTATATGGTTTCTTTCCTCAAGGAATTTGCGAAGGTCGAACTCTGATTTATCGTCCAGCCGGAAATCTGTTTCTGACTGGACAGCTATATTCCCGATTGATGATAAGGATGGATGATATGAAAGAAAAGGATGAGCTTGTTGCTCTTATCCGTGAACTGAGCGATGATAATGGCATTTACGGTTTTGAGGATGATGTTGTTGCCTCGATAAGAAAACATACCGAAGGACTGGGCAGACAGCGCCAGGACTCGCTTCTCAACTTCTATCTGGAAGATGACCGCGACAAGTCTCTTCCCCTGGTCCAGCTTGACTGTCATACAGATGAAGTCGGCTTCATGGTCAGGGCTATCAGGCCTGATGGGATGCTTGAGTTCATGACAATCGGGGGATGGGTGGCATCCAATATACCTGCGCATACTGTGCGTGTTAAATCTGCCGATGGAAGCTATGTTACGGGAGTCATTGCCTCGAAACCGCCTCACTACATGTCAGAGGCCGAAAAAAAAGCGCCTCTTGATGTCTCTCAGTTTGTGATAGATATAGGAGTATCTTCTGCTGAGGAGGCAATAGAGGACTACGGAATGAGAATCGCAGCTCCGGTTGTTCCTGATGCTGCATCTTTCTTTGACAGCACGCATGATAGAATCTTCGGTAAGGCCTTCGATAACAGACTGGGCTGCGCTTCCGTCATTTCGGTTTTCTCGGATCTGAAAAACGAGAAGCTTTCTGTCAGGCTCACTGGAGCTTTCGCCTCTCAGGAAGAGGTGGGGGTAAGAGGCGCTACAGTTGCAGCGAACCATGTTAAACCTGATGTGGCGATTGTTTTCGAAGGATGTCCTGCAGATGATACAGTTCTTCCTGGTTATCAGGTGCAGACCGCAATCGGGAAAGGGCCGATGCTCCGGCATATCGATGCAAGGATGATCACGAATCCGCGTTTTCAGCGCTTCGCTCTTGATGTGGCAAGGGAAGAGGGTATACCTGTGCAGGAGGCAGTAAGAACAGGCGGTGGAACCAACGGATCTGCCATCAGTCTTTCCAATCTTGGTGTTCCATCGATTGTAATCGGAATTCCAGTCCGTTATGCCCATACGCATTGGGGCATTTCGTCTTTGTCTGATTTTACGAATGGCGTGAAACTTGCTGAAGCCATCATCCGCCGGCTTGATAAAGATACAATAGGAAGGTTCTGAATGAAGGATATCATAGGGGGGATGTTTCCTCTTGAAAAGATAGGAAATGGCAGCGGGTTGCCTCTGCTTGATGATTATGATTCATTGTTCCTGATGTCAGGGCGATGCGCTCTATATGCATCTCTTCTTGATCTTGGGAATACTTCTCAAAAGAGGGCTTATGTTCCTGCCTATACATGCGAGACAGTGCTTTCTGCATATCACAAAGCTGGATATGAACTCCTTTTCTATGATATCGATCCTGATGAGATGACCCCTGTATTTAAAG
>CASFLH010000034.1 GCA_949295505.1 uncultured Spirochaetales bacterium
ATCTCATCTATAAGCGGAATCACAGGAGCAGTCACTGATGTTGAATTTAAAATTTCTGAAACCAATGGTGTCCTGAACGCTGTATTGACCTCTGATAGTTCTCTCGATGGATTTGATACCGATGTGGAAATCAAAGTGGAGATAAACGAGAACGAGATAGATACTTCTGACGCCATGACAAATGAAGAAGCCGCCTATCTTGTTGATTCAGATAACTGGTTCTGGCTTTTCGCAAGGGGAGAAGGAGAAGGATTCAGCGCAAAGGGTGCATTCACAGAAAATGGAACTGAATACGGTTTTACCGGAACAATTGAATTCGATGGATATTACAGCAATGGTGCGATAATCGAGAGTGGGACGATTGCATATGTCTCTAACCCAGATTTCAGTCTCGAGCGTAATTTGTTAATGGGAGATCTGGTTTATACAGCTGAAATATCTGAAGAAGCCCCTCTTGTTATCTATTTACCGGAGAAAAACGAGAGATTTGTCATTTCCGGAAATGGAATAACTGGTAAACTGTGGTTGTATGTTGATGACTCATTGAGTGAAATTCTGGGGATGTATATCAGGACGAAAAAGCTGAATGGAGTATTGACAATAAATGGTCAGGAGAACATTGAAAGAATAGAAAAGCCAACAGCAACAATAGAGGATCTTGGCATAAGAGGTGCGGGGACAAAAAACAATCCGTACAAGATTGGCACAGAAACGCAGCTCAGGGGACTTGCCGAGATGGTAAATACCGGCAAATTCAATACGGAGAACGTGTATTTCCTTCTTACCAGTGACATTGATCTTGAAAACAGAAGCTGGATTCCAATCGGCGGCTGGGATAAATCAAAATTTATTGATTATCAGGAAGACTTTGATTCTAAAATTTACAACATATTCAAAGGCCACTTTGATGGTGGAAACAATACAATCTCAAATCTCAGCTGTGATATCGGATGCACTGATTACAACACAGTATTGGGTTATAACAACTTTGCCGGATTGTTCGGAATCGTTGGTGCTGGAGCCGAGATCAAGAATCTTACAATTGATAATGCAGATGTTATTGTCGCAGGATTTGCTGGAGGCTTTGTCGGTTTTGTTCCGAATACTGATACTGGAAAAGCAGTAGTACTTGAGAACCTTCATCTTACAGGAGATATAAATATCGAAGGCAATAGCAATCTGGGAGGAATCCTCGGAAATCTACAGGAAACAGTTGACCTGGAAATGCGAGATTGTACAGTAGAGGGAAATCCAGGTAGCCGTATAGGGCTCTTTATAGAAGATAGTGGTTTTTCCAGTGCAAGTTTCATAGGAGGACTTGCCGGTGCCGTGCATACACAGATAGATAATGGCGCGTTGATTAAAGATTGTTCCGTATCCGATGTTGAGATATCCGCGAATGTAGGACTTGTTGGTGGACTTTTCGGACATTTCAAGCGCGGGACAATATCCGGGTCTCTTTCAGATGTTTCCGTTACGATTTCTCAGGATTGCAACACGAAAGAGTATCCTGATGTAACTCAATCGCTTGGCGCGATTGCAGGAACTGTCAGCAATTTGTCTAGGGATAGCTATAAAGTAATTCTTAAGGACATATCCATTGATGATGTGACACTGAATTACCCGGTTAAAACAGTAATCAATCTTAAAGGACTGATAGGTAGATACAGGGAGAATAATCAACCCCATATCAATTTCGCGGAAATTATAGAAGGTGAGGAAACAATCAGCACGGAAGGATTAACTATCAATAATCCTGGTGTATAAGACTTCATGCAGAGGGATGTTGTATTTATGCAGTATTCCTCTGCTGTTTTTTTCATACAGCAAGCCTGTCTTCATAGCTCAACGACTGGTTTATCTGTGCATTCTGAATTTGAGAATAGGATACATCAGTTAGAAGCAATTCTAATAATTGCATCATTACATGATCAAAAAACCGGAACAGCCATTGGCCATTCCGGTTGATTTAAGACTTTAGAAGAGAATCAATGGCCGGTGTACTCAGATATTGCCCCGTCATTTTCTGGATTATATCTATGTATGGAGCCTGTATATTTGCCGTTATCACCGAGGGTGACAGTAACAATCCACAGGCCATTCTCCTGGGTAGCCATCAGATAATCATCTCCGGAGCATCCAATCCACGCAGATGTGATGAGATCATTGTCATCATTGATCACAAGCACGTCCGCAGCTGTATCAGCTCCTGCTGGATTGATATAGATACCACCCTCATAAAGATATCCGATCTTGTCGCCTTCTTCATTCGTGAAGACAGGCATTGTATTGTTTGTTCTGTAGATAAGGTCATTGACAAGTGATTTCCATTTCTGGGCAGCAATGTCATAGATATCACCTTCCATCGAGATGACATACTCTCCATCCGAGCCTATTGGAAGATGGTCATAATTGCCTGTCTGGAAGTGCAGAGGATATTCCTCTCTGTCGTAACCGGAACCATCCTCACTCAAGAAATAGAAGTAGTTCTTATTTTTGTAGAGATCGGAGTCATCGATATATACTCTTACAGCACGGTCTCCTATAATCGTAGAAGCAATGTGAACAGGAGCTCCACCGGAAATCGTAATGCCTTCTGTGCTTGCTGTGTCCCATTCAATGAAGCCATAGTGCCTGACCATGTCGTCAGCGTTAGCAACACCCTCGTTGTCACCTGCTATGTTGTAAAGCACGTATGTAACTCCTTGGTTGAAATTGAATGGACCACCAACGAATGTAAGCTCCGTTCCTTCAGATCCTGAAATTGTCACAGGTACATTGTTTGTTTCAATGTATTCTGTATTGATGAGCTTCTTGTTATTAAGATCCTCAGCTGTGGAGTGGAAGAAAGAGAACAGGCCTGTTTCCTTATCCAGACAGGAGAGGAATATGATGCCGTCTTTCGTGAAGAGCGGATTGATCCTGAGATCATTTGTGTTATAGGAAGTCATCTCCGCGATCTTCGTGTCCTTTGTTCCGTCGGTGGAGTAGATATCACCACGGGAGACAAAGATGATATTCCCATCATCGATGCCGAGCACGCTCTCAACCGGAATGGAATTAGAGGCATTTGCATTGAATTTCTGCTGCAGAACGCCATAATTTGAATCAAGATTGCAGGAAGCTATCATCAGCACAGCCGCAATCATAACTGATATATATACTTTGATTCTGTTTCTGTTCATGTTTCACCTCAGTGTCTGTATGAGACGGTAAGAGTCGCTGGCATATATGAAAGAGTGGACATCTTTGCCGCATTCGATACGTAAATCTCTGGAATGAACAGGAGACCGACGTTTACACCAATTCCCCACGCATCGGTGATGAAGTATCTGATCCCCACCTCTAGGTCACAGCCGAAAGTAAGCTTTGACGATCCGTCATAGCTTGTGTAGAGCAGACCTGCGCCGACAGAGATCGGCACTTCGAATCTTCCCTGTACCGGCAGGGTTGTAAGCTTCACGAAGATAGGAACATTCGTCGCGACAACCTTCGATTCCGCCTGGAAATCAAACTGGAAACCAAGTTCTCCTCCGATGGCAAGATATGGATTAAGGAATACCTGGTAGGAAATCGCGCCGATACCGCCTACAGTGCTGTTTGTGTGTCCCTTGTCAGCAAGACCTGGACCGAATGTCCAGGCCGGATCATGTTCCGGATTATTATAGAAGAACGGTACAGTGGCACCCGCGGTTATGTTGAATATCTGGGAACCTGCATCGTAGTATGGCTCAGCCGCGAAGAGCAGACTGGGAAGAAGAAGCAGTGCAGCCAGGAATTTAAGTATTTTCTTCATAAAAACTCCTGTTGGAATTATACAGAAAGCATGAGGTATAGGCAAAGGGCTTATTGCAGACCAGCTTTATTTTCTCTATGCTTCTCATCATGAGACGATTAGGGTGCAAGGAAGTTGCTGATTCGGTTCTTGATGAACTGAAGACAAAGACGGAAGATTTTACAAAACAAGGAAATAGAGCTCCATCATTGGCTGTGCTCCTAGTCGGGCACGATGCTGCAAGCGAGACATATGTCAGGAAGAAAGCAGAGGCATGCGCTCGTCTTGGCTTTCTGCATTTTCAGTATAGTTTTGATGAAGATTGCTCTGAGAGCGAGCTGTTGACACTGATAGATGAGCTCAATGGTCGCGATGATGTTGATGGCATCCTTGTGCAGCTTCCTCTACCTGCGTCTATTTCCGAGCGCCGTGTTATTGAGAGAATAAGTCCTGAAAAGGACGTGGATGGTTTTTCACCTGTCAATGCCGGACGACTGCTGATCGGAGAGGATTGCTTTGTCCCATGCACGCCCAAGGGTATCATGGAGACTCTCAGATATTACGGTGTAGAGACTGCCGGGAAGAAAGCAGTGGTGATCGGAAGGAGCAACATCGTGGGAAAACCGATGGCGGCCATTCTCATGCAGCGCGGCATCGATGCGACAGTGACTGTATGTAATACGAAGACTCCTGATCTGAGAGAGTATACCCTTCAGGCCGATATAATCATTGTGGCGACAGGGCATCCAGGTACTATTGATGAAACATACGTAAAAGATGGAGCTGTGGTTATTGATGTCGGTGTCAACCGTATTCCAGACCCGTCAAAGAAGAGTGGCTATCATCTTTCGGGCGATGCTGATTACGCCTCGTTTACGAACAGAAATGTCTCGATAACCCCAGTTCCCGGTGGAATCGGGCTGATGACGGTTTCAATGCTGATGTCGAACACCTTTGAAGCTGCCATGAGGAGAAGAGGATGAAATTTCTTATTGAATCATATGGCTGCCAGCTGAACATGGCAGAGAGCGCGGCTCTTGAGATGATGCTTCTCGGAAGAGGACTGGAGAAGACAGAGAACCCTGCGGAGGCGGATGCTGTCATCATCAATACCTGCTCCGTACGCAAGAGCGCTGAGAACAGGATCTGGGGAAGGCTTGGATTCTTCCATGCGGAGAAGAAGAAGCACAGTCTCCTTCTTATCGTCACTGGCTGCATGGCAGAGCGAATGAAGGAGGAACTGAAGGAAGAAGCTCCTTTCATTGATGCTGTCATCGGTACCAATGAGAAGGCAGAGATCCCTGATTTCATTATCGGGTCCCCGCTTGAAAAGATGGAAAGCTACCGCTTCTTATCTTCGTATTACAGGGAAGGGGAATTCTCAAGCTATGTTCCCATCATGAACGGTTGCAACAATTTCTGTTCTTACTGCATTGTTCCTTATGTCAGAGGCAGGGAAGTATCACGCCCTGTTGACGAGATCATTAAGGAGATTGCTTTCCTCGATAGCAAAGGAGTGAGGGAGATTACGCTCCTTGGCCAGAACGTCAATTCCTATTCTGCGGAATATGAAGGCCGCCATGTGGATTTTCCTTCTCTGCTGGAAATCATCACTCCCTATCTTGATAACATAATATTCGTGCGTTTCGAGTCTCCGCATCCAAAGGATTTCTCCGACCATCTTATTTCCGTCATTGCCTCCAATGAGAGAGTCGCGAAGCATATTCATCTTCCGATGCAGGCAGGTTCAACACGCATTCTTCAGCTGATGAACCGCAAAACCACCAGGGAGGGTTTCCTTGCCCTTGTGCAGAAGATGAAGCAGGAGATTCCTGGTCTCACGCTTTCAACGGATGTGATGACAGGTTTCCCGACAGAGACAGAGAAGGAATACGAAGAGACGCTTTCCATGATGGAGGAGATGGGCTGTACGGAAGCTTTCATGTATTATTTCAATCCGAGGGAAGGAACACGTGCTGCCGCGATGGAAGGACAGCTTGATGAGAGTGTTAAGGTTGGAAGGCTTGAACGTCTTATTGAGGAACAGATAGCCAGACAGTCAAGAATCAAGAAAGCAATGCTCCCGTTCACCGCCAGGGCAATTGTCACAGGTGTAAGCCGTGATGACAGCAACCGCTATCTTGCGCGTGGAGAGCATAATGATTACTTCTCTTTTGCCTCGGAAAGAGAACACAGCGCAGGAGATGTCGTCATAATAGATGCAGATGAACTGAAAGGAAATACATTCAGAGGCAACGAACATGTCTGATTTCAACAGCTTTGTATCATTATTCACCAAGGCAAGGAGAGTAGCAGTCCTGACAGGAGCTGGTGTCTCGACACTGTCAGGGATTCCTGATTTCCGCTCATCAGATGGTCTGTACAGCAAGGAATTCGGGCACATGAGAGTTGAGTCCATCCTTGATATCGATTTCTTCACCGAGCATCCTGATGTGTTCTACAGCTGGGCGAGGGAATACTGGTTCCAGATGGATTCCTTCGAGCCGAACATAATCCACAGGACGCTTGCTCAGATGGAAAGAATGGGGAAACTCTCTGAAGGTATCTACACTCAGAATATCGATAATCTTCATCAGAAGGCAGGTTCAAAGAAAGTATATGAGCTTCACGGCAGTGTCAAGGAAGGATATTGCATGAAATGCCATAGCCATTACGGCTACCGCTTCATGGCGGATGCAGTTAACAGCGGCGCTGTCCCTGTGTGCGGCCAGTGCGGCGGTCTGGTGAAGCCCGATATCGTATTCTACGGTGAACCTCTGAACACTTCCGTACTCATGCGCGCGGAGAATGCTTTTGCCTCATGCGATCTCTGCATTGTCCTCGGCTCATCCCTTGTCGTAAATCCTGCCGCTTCCCTGCCATATATCACGGCACGGAATGGGAATGATATCGTAATCGTGAACAGGGACAGGACTTACATTGATGACTACGCGGCCCTGCGGTTTACGGATCTGAAAGCTTTTTTTGAAGAGTTCGCGGAATATCTTGAGACTGTGAAGTGATTTCTCATATCTTGATGATCGCATTGTATTCTGCTATCTTTTCTGCTGAAGAACACTGGGGGTGTTCTGGTTTCGACTGGCTTTGCCATGCCGTAGACTGCGGATCAAGAGCTGACTTGTAAAACCGGCACCAAAAATTAAATGCAAAGAAAGAAGACGAGTTCGTCTCTGACGAAGCATTTGCTCTTGCTGCTTAATCAGTATTGAGCGCGGAAGCAATGGGTTAAGTCCCTGATTCATTGTTTCCTTTACCGCAGGGGACTTGCCTTTCTCCATCTTGCCGGGGAGGAGGGGACTCTAAGGCAATGCCTCATCCGGACGCTGGTTCCGCTGCCGAAAGATGAGTAAGACAGAACCGGGACTATATCCGTAGACGTTTATGGGTGGACTGTTAGGACGGGAGTTCGAGTCTCCCCACCTCCATAAAGGGGAATTATGGCACCAAAGGTGGATATCAGGGTACAGAAGACGAAGGAGAGGCTGAAAAGCGCTCTCCTTTCCCTGATGCAGGAAAAAAGCATTGATCGCATAACAATAAGCGAGATATGCCGTATCTCAGGTATCAACCGCAACACTTTCTATCAGCACTATACTGATATCCGGGACCTTCTCTCTGAAATCGAGGGGGAGTTCATGGAATCGATATTCTCCTCGATTACAATATCCGATGAATCCATCAATTCCGTTAAGGAAATCATGCGCCTGATTCTGGAGACCATCCGTGACAACAAGGATGTCTGCATGCTCCTTTTCTCTGACAATGGCGATAAGAATTTCCTGCGCAACATCCTGATGTTCGCGCTTCCTTCCGCCGTGGAGAACTGGGTAAGCCGTCTCGGCATGGATGAGCAGAGCGCGACAGTTCTTTATTATTTCGTCATGGGTGGCGCCGTGAATGTCATTGAGGCATGGATGAAGGATAATTTCGCTTCCACGCTTGATGAGGTCGCAGATAAGCTTAATGCTCTTATCCTCAAATCACAGTCGGCATTTGTTCAGTAACTGTTGAGTTCTCTCAGCTGACGCCTTGTATCCCTGTTCATGTCACGTTCCTTGATGGCGTCCTTCTTGTCTCTCACATTCTTTCCGCGGGCAAGGGCTATCTTCATCTTCACGAGATTTCCTTTCAGGTAGATTTCAAGAGGAACTATCGTCAGACCGCGTTCATTGACTTTCCTGGTGAACTTCCTTATTTCCTGCTTGTGTGCAAGAAGTACCCTGTTCCTGTCACTTTTGTGATTGAAGATGTTGCCATGTGAGTACGGCTGGATGATGAATCCGATGAGAATAAGGGAACCGTTCTTTGGAACAATGTAGCTGTCGGAGAAGGAGCATTTGCCTTCACGGACAGACTTCACCTCCGTTCCGACAAGGGAGATGCCGACTTCGAGTTCCTCGATCATCTCATAATTGAAATATGCCTTCTTGTTCTTCTGTATCAGCTTGATGCTCATTTCCTTACGATCCTGAAGCCTATGAAAGGGCTGGTTGCGCTTCTTTGGGCGACACCGACACTCTCGGCATTGATTTCCGTGCTGGCGTTGATATAGCTTCCGCCTTTGACGATTATGTCATCATAAGGATAAAGAGAGCCAAGCTCAATAGCGTTCTGATAATCGGAAATCCTCATGAGAGGCAGATATGGCGTACTGGTCATCTCCCAAAGTCCTCCCATCATGGAAGAGGGTGAAGTGGTATCGAAGTCAAGATGGATAAGCGATGTGGCATATTCCTTGTCCGCTGCAGATAACGCCGCTGTGTACCATTCCGTTTCGCTGGGAAGACTGTACTCATCCCCTGTGATATCAGAAAGCCAGTCACAGTAAGCCTCAGCTGCGAAGTATGAAATGCTCCGCACAGGCCGGGATGACATTATCGAAGGAGAAAGCGTGACGCCTTCCAGATAGCCTTCATCTGCAACGCCATCGCTGATGAGCGTCTCCAGGTTCGCCCGGCTCCAGTATGGGTTTGCCTCCACAAATAGAGCATATTCATATTCCGTCACGGGATTTTCGGAGATTGAGAAAGCTTCAGTTGCCACAGTAACCGGACTGACATTGCATTCAGGGTAGGAGAGCAGTGAATCCTCTCCCATCTCGATTATCGAAGGTTCATAGCTGAAATAGCCGTTATCATAGGTGCAGTGCACATCGCTCACAGCTGTTGTTCTCTTTCTTTCAGGGATATTGCCACCGTATACTGAGCTGAGAATAGTGCTGAGCTCCTCCAGTTCTTCCGACATGTACCTGACCTGGCTTCCCTCAAGGCAGGAAAGCGCTTCGATGTAATCGAGGTACATGGCTTGCGATGTGATGTGAAGCGCGCCGTAGAGAAGCAATGATGAGATGTCATCGAATCCAAGCGCTACTGCGTTGATAGCAAAGGATGAGAAGAGCGGCGGGAAATGATAGGTGTCATCGTAATCGATAACTGCCGACCATCTCGCACTTCCCTCAGCGAAGGCTTTTCTCACAGCCTCCTCGATCTCTGGCGAGTTCTCCGCCTCGAAAGAGATTGTATCAGTGCGATGCGTGAAAAGAGTGAAAAAAACGCGATGCGGCACTGTAGCTTCTACAGACCCCGCCTCCACGCCGTTGACGTAGAAAACAAAGCGGTATTCTCCCGCATCCAGACGATACATTGATCCCTCTGAGGAACCGATGTATCTGCCATCATCGGTCATTATCGCGGTATTTGCTGTATTGGTGACGAATCTCACATATCCTGTCCCGGATAACAGGCCGGGAAGGACGCAGAGCAGGAAGAACAGCACTATGACTGAAAGAATAATCCCGCCAAGAATGAAAATGCCCGGCCTGATGCCACTGACAGGCTTGAGCCTTACCGGCTCCACTTCTGGAAGCTCAGTTTTTTTCCTCATGGAATCCATACTCAGGCATCTTGGCATCTCTTGTCAACAAATGCCCTAGGGTGTACTTTCTTCTTATGGACCGGATCCTTTCATTCCTTGAGCGCACTGCGGAGAGGAAACTCACCAGGAGAAAGCAGCAGAAAGCCCTGCAGAGCGGGCAGAAACGAACAGTATTGGGTGAAATCCGCAGCTGGCTTGATGCCCTTGTATTCGCGATATTCTGGGTCATTTTGATTAATCAGTATCTATTCCAGCTTTTCGTGATCCCGTCACCTTCGATGGTCGCAACGCTCAATGTCGGAGACAGGGTAGTCGTCAACAAGGACAGCTACGGTGTTGAGCTATACCCCGCTGGAAAGAAGATTCTGACTGATACACGCCGCGTGCAGCGTGATGAGATCATCACATTCTATAATCCTGAATACGATTCCAAAGGACCATTCTTCGACGTGCTGTCACAGATCATCTACATGGGAACGCTAACGCTTGTGAACATAGACAGGACAGAGAATGGCATGCCAGCTGAGAGGCTATATGTAAAGCGTGCAATCGGAATGCCCGGGGATATTGTCACATTCAACGATGGGAATGTCGAGATCATGCCTTCTGGTCTTGATTCATTTGTAAAGGAAGATGAATTCCGTTCCGGCAACAGTCTGGCAGAAGGCCCGCACCGGTCAGTCGATGAGAAGTACTATGCGGCACTTGAAGCCGCTGCGGCTCTTACCGCATACCAGGAAGCAGGGCTTGCCGGTTCAGTCCCTACGACAGCGCTTTTCCGTAAGTACTCTGTTCTTGAGGGAAGTGAATATAACTACATCTTTGATCGCTATGAATATGAGAAGGCGAGAACAGATACGCTGAGTTCTTTCGATCCTTCCGACATGGCACTGCGTTCCGATCATGCACGCTATGAGAATGGTATTTATGTTCCTGAGGATTATGTGCTTCCTCTTGGCGACAACAGGGACAATTCAAGGGATGGCCGTTATTTCGGTGCTGTGCCTGAAAGCAGTATCAACGGACGTGTCGTCGGACGTTTCTGGCCTCTGAACAGGGTATCTTCGCTTACGGACAACCAATGAAAGGACTAGACTGCGACAGGCCCCTCTCTCTGTACATACACGTTCCGTTCTGTGCCAGGAAATGTGATTACTGTGCATTCTATTCACTCCCTCTCTCTTCAGTGGATAAGAAGTGGATTGACCGTTACCTTTCGATTATCCTCAGCGAGATAGACGCTTTGAACCGCGACTATGGAAAACCATATCTAAGCGTCTTCATCGGTGGAGGAAACCCGGGCATCCTTGGATACGACAGGATACGCGCCATCCTCGAGAAGGCGGAGGAGAATGGGATGCCGGAGGAGGTCACGATCGAGACCAATCCTGAGAACATCACAGAGGAGATATATGCTCTATCTGATGTGCTGACCCGGGTCTCCGTAGGGATTCAGAGCATGAAGAGGCATGTGCTTGAGCACTTAGGACGCAATGCAAGACGCGAGGATAATCTCCGTGCGCTTTCCATTCTCTCCTCATCTCCATTCAGGTGGAATGCGGACATCATCACAGCTGTACGTGGAGAAAGCGTCAGCGACACCCTCTCCGATATTGATGAGATAGCTTCTTACAATCCTGGTCATATCTCCTTCTATTGCCTGACATTCGAGGAAGGGACTCCGCTTATAGAGCGGGAGAGCCCATTGGGGGAGGAAGAGGAGGCCGCTTTCCTCCGTGCCGGATGGGATCGCCTTGCAAGTCTTGGATATGAGCATTATGAAGTCTCTAATTTTGCAAAACCCGGAGAGAGATGCCTTCATAATGAAGTCTACTGGCATCTCGGACAGTATGTTGGCTTCGGCCCTGGGGCTGAGAGTTCAATCGGTTATGACAGGGCCATCTCAATGCGTGACTCCGAGACACTTGAGGCATTTCTCTCATCCCCGGAACTGACATGCACACCGCTTTCTGCAGAGGAGACGGAGGAGGAATTCCTGCTGACTTCCCTGAGGATAAGCGATGGAATCAGGAAAAACGAATACAGGAACCGTTTTTCAAAGGATTTTGATGAAGTTTACTCATCAATCATCCGTACTCTTGATCCGTCTCTATACTTGGATAATGCTTATCGCTTCGCCTTGACAGAGGCGGGATTCATGACACTCGACCAGATTATACTCTCAATGGCAATGGGCATCTGAGGGACTCTGTTGACAGCTGAGATGCCATTGTGATAGTTTAAATCGGTATTCAAAGACAGCTTAATAAAAGAAGAGGTAATTATGTCTGGCCATAGCAAATGGGCAACTATAAAGCACAAGAAGGGAATTGCAGACGCAAAGCGTGGACAGAAGTTCACGAAGCTTATCAAGGAAATCACCGTTGCGGCAAAGGACGGAGCTGATCCGGAGGGAAATGCACGTCTCAGGACAGCCATCCTCAAGGCCAAGGCTGAGAACATGCCTAAGGACAACATCGACCGCGCCATCAAGAAGGGAAGCGGCGAGCTTGCTAACGCAACATATTACGAGCTTACATATGAGGGATATGCTCCGGGTGGAGTTGCCATCATCATCGATACCCTGACAGATAACAAGAACAGGACAGCTGCGGATGTGCGCTCGACTCTTACCAAGCTTGGCGGCTCTCTGGGAGCCACAGGCTGCGTCAGCTACATGTTCCAGACAAAGGGTATCATCACATATGATGCCGAGAAGTATACAGAAGAGCAGATCTTCGAGGCTGCTCTTGAGAACGGAGCGGAGGATGTCTCCACTGAGGATGGTGTCATTGAGGTGACAACAAGCCAGGCTGATTTCTCCCAGGTTCTCGAGGCAATGCAGGCTGCCGGTTTCGAGCAGGAGAGTGCTGATGTGACCCGTGTCGCTGACCAGATGGTTCAGCTTGATAGCGAGAAGGCTGCAAAGGTCATGAATATCGTCAACAGGCTTGAGGATCTGGACGATGTTCAGCAGGTATCTACGAATCTGGAGCTTCCAGAGGATTATCAGGAAGAATAGTGATAGTACTCGGAGTCGATCCGGGACTGGCAGATACGGGCTGGGGTGTTGTCGAATTCGATGGGCAGCATTACCGGCCTGTTTCTTTTGGTGTGATAAAGACCGAAGCCGGCGAGGATCTGCAGAAAAGGGTTTATACCATAGCAATGGAGCTTGGCGAGGTAGCCCTCAAATATTGTGCTGATGTTGTCTCCATGGAGGATATCTTCTTCACGAAGAACATCACATCGGCGATTCCTGTTGCCAAAGTCATCGGGGCAGTGCTTTTCCGTTTCTCGGAGATGTCGATTCCTGTTCATCTCTTTTCACCGCTGCAGATCAAGACGGCTGTTACCGGCATGGGCAGGGCTGAGAAGATCCAGGTACAGGAAATGGTCAAGGTCATCCTTCATCTGAAAAGCATCCCTCGGCCGGACCATGCAGCAGACGCTCTTGCTGACTGCATATGCTATTGCTCGACCCTGTCGCTCAAGAGTAAACTTGAATCATGATCAATGCTATACACGGGCGGGTTATCGATATCCGTCCCGATTACCTTACGATATTGACTCCGGGGGGTGTTGAATACCGCCTTGAAGTCTCACGCAATACTTCAGACAAGATAGCGGCGCTGCCTTCCACAGACCGCGACAGGATTCGCATGCTTGTCTATCTTCAGCACAGGGAAGATGCGATGACGCTCTTCGGTTTCCAGTCCGAGGAGGAGCGTTTCTGCTTCGAGCAGCTGCAGACCGTTCCAGGCATCGGAGCCCGGCAGGCGATAAAGATCCTTTCCGGAATCACTGTCCAGAATCTCATCAAAGCACTTGATTCACAGGATGTCAAAACCCTTTCCAAAGTTTCTGGAATCGGCCCGAAAACAGCTCAGAAACTCGTGCTCCAGCTTCGTAATGTCCTTGTTCTGGAGGAAGATGATTCCTCCTCGTCATCAGGTCCTGTTGAGGCACAGGAATACCGTGATATGGTTGATTCCTTTGTCTCCATGGGACATGACAGACGTGCTGTCGTACGTACGCTCTCCGATGTACTGAAGGAGAATGAGGAGAAGCTCAGGAATAGCGATTACAGGACGCTTGAACCTCTGATCTTCTCTATAATGCTTAAGAGGCTCTCATGATCTACGACAAAAGCGATGAAATGGAATTCGATGATTCCCCAGCCATTGTCAGGCCCGTTGATGCCACATTCCAGGAAGAGGACAAGCAGGAGAACATACTGCGTCCTAAGTATCTCGAGGACTTCCAGGGACAGCAGTCTATAAAAGATAATCTCTCTGTCTTCATACAGGCAGCAAGAAGCCGCGGCGATGCGCTCGATCATACTTTCATCGTCGGTCCTCCCGGACTCGGCAAAACCACGCTTGCATCTATTATCGCGAATGAGATGCACAGTGAGATAAGGATGACGTCCGCACCCGCGCTCGATAAACCCAAGGATCTGGCTGGAATACTTACGAATGTGGCGGAAAATTCTGTCTTCTTCATCGATGAGATACACCGCCTCAAACCTGCATTGGAAGAGATGCTTTATATCGCAATGGAGGATTTTGAGATTGACTGGGTCATCGGACAGGGGCCTGCGGCGAGAACTATGAGGGTCCCTCTGCCGCATTTCACGCTTATAGGGGCAACGACGAAAGCCGGATCTGTCTCTTCGCCTCTCGCGTCGCGCTTCGGAATCAACATACACATTGATTTCTATACGCCCGAGGAGCTTTCCACGATTATCGCGCGCTCGGCGAGAATACTTGAGACGAAAATCACGCCCGATGCTGTCATGGCACTTGCAAGATGCTCAAGGGGAACGCCAAGAATCGCCAACAGGCTGCTGAGAAGACTCAGGGATTTCGCATCAGTTCTTGGTGATGGGACAATTACGGCATCGATAGTTCGCGAAGGGCTTGGCAGGCTAGGCATTGATGAGAACGGACTGGAGAAGATGGACCGTACGATCCTGAAGACAATCATTGAGTTTTATGACGGAGGCCCTGTCGGTGCGGACACGCTTTCGATTTCCGTCGGCGAGGCGGTTGAAAGCCTTGAGGATTACTATGAACCATATCTGATCCAGCAGGGTTATCTCAAGAGAACACAGAGAGGACGCTGTGTCACCGAGAAAGCATATGAGCTTATCGGGGATGTAAGGAGGGGAAATGCTGACCAGGGATTACTATTTTGATCTCCCTCCTGAGCTGATTGCGCAGGAGCCTTCAGAGAAGAGGGGAGAGGACAGGCTTCTCCTGATTGACAGAAAAGAAGGGTCGTATAAAGACCTGATGATGAGTGATTTTCCTTCGCTGCTTTACAGGGACAGCGTCATTGTCGTCAATAACTCCCGAGTGAGGAAAGCACGTGTCTATGGTGTCTCTGAAACCGGAGGGACCGTGGAGTTCCTTTTTCTTGGAAAAGAATTCGATGGTGCTTGGAAATGCATGGTAACCAAAACAAAACGCCAGAAGAAAGGCAAGAGCTACCATTTCCTCCGTCATGATGGAAGCGAAGATGGAATGACGGGTATCATCGTGAGGGAGAATGAGGATGGTACACGCTCCGTTATGCTTTCCTCCGATGATGGGGAAGACTTTTTCTCACGCTGCGGACATGTGCCGCTTCCGCCATATATCAAGAGGGAAGACAGCTGGAGCGATGAGACAAGGTATCAGACGGTATATGCCAGCCGTATGGGATCCGTCGCCTCTCCGACAGCTGGACTGCACTTCACAGAGAACCTCATGAATGAAGTGAGGGCTATGGGGATTCCCATCCATGAAGTGACGCTTCATGTCGGAGCCGGTACATTCCTTCCGGTGCGTACGGAGAAAATCGAGGATCATCATATGCACACGGAGCACTATGAGATCGATGAGGAGACAGCCGCAAAGCTCAACAAGGCAAAGGAAGATGGCAAGCGCATAGTCGCGATAGGGACAACCTCCGTCAGGACACTGGAAAGCGCTTCAGATGCGAATGGAAGACTGACCGCTCTTGATGGAGACACAAGCATCTTCATCCATCCCGGATATTCTTTCCGCTTTGTCGACGACCTCCTGACGAATTTCCATACACCGGAATCTACGCTTCTGATGCTTGTATCCGCACTTGCTGGCAAGGACCTCATTTTCAGCGCTTACCAGCATGCGATAGAAGAGCGCTACCGCTTCTTCAGCTATGGCGATGCGACGTTCATCAGAGGCTGAAGCCTGAAAGGTATTTCCTGATCTCGGCTTCAGTCTCCTCAATCGATGCGCGTCCATCGACTACAAGCAGGTTGACGCCTTCTGGCAGATTCTCAAGTTCCGCCAGGTAATTCTTTCTGACAGCGGTGAGGAATTCTGCTCTGTCAAAGAGCTCCTTTTCCTCACCTCGTTTCTCGATGCGGCGCATGCAATCCTCGACAGGCGTGTCGATGAAGATGAGAAATTCGGGAGAAGGAAAGCGATTGATTGCCTTCACGAGCTCCCTGCTGCATTCCACGCTCTGATAAGCGATGGAAGAGTAGAAGTACCTGTCAGACATGACGATCTTTCCTTCTTCAAGAAGCCGTGTGATACCATACGAAGGATTGTAGAGATGATCGCTTCTGTCTGCCGCATAGAGAAGCGCGAGAGCCTCCGGTGTCGTGATGATCTTTTTTTGAAGAACCTGTCTTACAAGACGTCCGATCGGGTTGTCCGTTGGCTCATTCGTGACAGCGTATTCCCTTCTGTTGAATTCATAATAGCGAGCCAGATTCCTGATCTGTGTTGTTGTCCCGGCTCCATCGAGGCCTTCAAATACGATGAAAGACTTGAGTATGCTCATTCTCTTCTCCATTCTCCCGCAGGCAGTAATATGCTATTCTGTACTGAGGAGTATATTAAGCCCAATTTCTGACAGATGAAATACCATTCGCCGATTTCTATCATCATCATCTCCCTGATAGTGCTGCTGCTGTTCGTTTCGGTGGCCTTTTTCGCTGTCTTTTCCATTGGGCTCACATCCCCGACACTCATTGTGGCCGAGAGAGTGATGGATGAGCTGAAAGCAGCAGGTGGACCGCTTTCCTTCTCTTTCGATTCAATGGACAGGAATTTCCGCGGAGGGGTCTCAATCAATGGCATTGAGGTGGATTACCGGGGTGAGAGTGTCGTTTCGCTTGAACGTGTCAGCATACATATGGGGATACCAGCGCTTGTAAGGTATCTCGTTCTCGGGGATGGACGGCTGGAGATTGAGGGAGTTAACGGCAGCATCTCAATTCCTTCATCGCTTATCTCCTCAGAGGAGAGTGGTGAAGGTGAAGGCACGGGATTTACGCTTTCGCATTCTGTTGCGATCCACCTTCATGATATTGATCTTTCAGGATTAGGTGCGGAGGCTCTTGATACGGATATTTCCCTGTATGCTGAAGGTGAAAACGGCGGGATAAGGGCTGAGATGCTTCTTCCTGCAGTCACATATGATGATGGGAAATCAAGCGCAGCGGCGTCAAATCTCGTCATCCAGGGTGTTCTGCGCGATTCGCTCACGCTTTCCGCTTCAGGAAACAGTCTTTCATGTTCTTCCGATGGAATTGAATTCGAGGCAGGATTCCCTGTCATAAGGCTTTCCTCCGCAGATCTCTCATCCCTTTCGAAGATGGAGGCTGCTGTCTCCGTTTCATCTCTTTCCGGGGAAGCCGGAGGCATTTCGTTTTCAACCGGACGTTCGTCCCTTCTTGGGACTATGGATAATGCACAGTTGGTCTTCACGGAGGCCAGCGTGGCATATGATGAATATTCGCTTTCTGCAGATGAGGCTGACATATCGCTCTCAGATGGCTCGGTTTCCGCTGTTCTCGACCACGCTGAGATCAGCAGGGGAGAATTGCTTCTCTACAGCGCGGCGCGAACAGAAGCGCAGTATGACACCGTGTCCTCATCCTTCCGCCTTTCGGTCCCGATGCTTTTCTCCGATGTGCTTGGCTTCGCTGGATCTGACTTCACGCTCAGGGGGGAGAGCCTTGTCATCAGTGGCAGCGCGGGAGAGGAGGGATATCTCAACGCCAGGGGCAGCATCACCGCCGTTCACGAAGGGGCTGCCCTCAACGGGACAGGGGGAAGCTTTACGCTTTCCCTCTCCACAGATGAAGAAGGAAAGATAAACGGAAATGCCGCCGTCTCGGATTTCTATCTTCCAGGTATGAACGAAGATGGTTATCTCTTCGTGGATATATTTGGTGACAATGCATCCGTGCAGGGTGCTTTTGGTAACCGCCTTGTGATATCCGGGGAGATGAATGAATCCGGTGTGAGGGTCAGCGCATTCTATACAGATCTTCCACTAAGGCCCTTCATTCCGCTTGTCAGCGAATACATGCCTGTGCTTTACAATTACATCGGCGAGGAGACGGCAGCGACAGGCAGCATCTCGATTGATTTTGACAGTGATATGAATGGTCCCGCGGATTTCGCGATCGCTATATCTGATATCGCATTCAATGATCTTGCCTTCTCGCTTGCGGCATCCGGGAGCGGGATCCTGAGAGAAGACGGTGTGGATATCAGCCAGCTCTCGCTTACCTCGGATTTCATCAGAGCATCTTTCGATGGCAGCATCAGCTATAAGACAAAGCTTCCGGAAGGGAGGTTCGTCATCTCGGTGACGGATTCCGGCTACGAGCTTTTTGTCGGTACACTGACGCTGGAGAGCGATGAGGAATATTACTTCTCGGCTGAGATCCCTTACTTCTCATCCAGCTGGCTCAGCGGCAATGTGAACTGGTCGGAAGAGAATGTCATAGAATCCTCTGCCACACTCAAGAGCGGCGACTATTATTATCCCTTTGACATACGTGTCGACCTTAATGAGAATATTATCACCCTTGATAACGAGAACGCGCATGCCAGCGTGCTTCTGGGGGAGGAAATCACAGGAAGTCTCTCTTTCAGTCATTTCAGCCTTCCTGTCTTCAGGCAGGAGGAGATCGAACCTGCATACCTCAATGGCACGATCACGGCAGGTTTCAGCTTTGCCGAGCAGCAGTTCAGCATCTACTCCTCCGGTTTCCGAGTCGGAAACATCGGGATACTCTCCGGTTCGCCGAATCTTGATTTCTCACTCTCTGGAGATAACAGCAAACTTCTATTTAGCAACATATCATTCTCGTCGCTTTCTCTTCCTCCGATGACAGGTACGCTGCGAATCGGGTATTCCGAGCCATCGATAGCGATGAGCCTTTCATCTTCCGCATCTGAGCGTCTCCTGCTGTCCATCGTGCGCTCGGAGGATGGCATGTTCTCCGGACTTCTCCGGGCTGATGATTTCAATCTTGGGCGCTTCGGTATCGAGGATACCATCGGGGATATCAATCTTACGGCGCGCGCAGGAACATGGGAATCTCTCTCGTTCTCCGGCAGTATCAGGACGGAAAGCAATGACATGATCAATAATCCATCGTCCGCTGAAGCTGATATGTATATCGACAGGGATGAGATTGTCTTCAGTTCCATCTCATATTCATCTGGAAATCTCTCGCTGGGTGCGGACCGTATCGGTTTCTCCTCTGAGACAGGTATACTTTCTGCGGATGTTTATCTTCACACTGCACTGGAGAGGGCTGATGGCATGCTTCCTGTCTCGACGACTGTTTCCCTTGAGGCAGCGCTCCTTCCAGGGTCGAATCTCTTCGAGTCAATGCGATCGATGTACCAGAATGGTCTTTCTGGAGCTTCTGCTGATATCATGATCGGGGAAACGGACCTAGGAGGCATGTTCACGCTTTCAGAGAGAAGAGTGCATGCTGTGAATACTGGTGGCCGCCTGGATATCAGCGGCAATCTTGTCTCCGGCTCCTTTGATATCGATGAGCGTAGGATTTCTGCGGACATCGATCTCAGTCCTGTTGCCGTTTTCAGTGTCGATGGGAATCTTTCTGATGGTATATCTCTTCTCTTCGGTATCGAAAGCTTCGAGATAAGCGTTGCGGATCTCTTCCTCAATCCTTCAATTGTCTTCTACAGTCCTGCTCCGGCAAGAGGCGAGATTCTTGCGGTGAAGGATGGAAGCGCATGGAATCTCTCAGGCTGGCTTACAGCTGATGAGGTCGCATTCGATGTCTTCTGGATGCCGGAAGAGAGGGTAATACTCCACAATCCGTATTTCAGCGTCTGGAACAACTCCTTCCAGTCTCTTATCGATGACTGCACCGTGCTCAACATGGAGACATATGAGCGGACTCCTGGCCGTGTCGCGCTGACGATAGATCTCGGGCCATCCCTTTCAATGGATGGATGGACTGTCGATGTCTATGCAGAGGACGGCAACCAGATCGGCATCAGGCTCCCGCTGCCGACATCGAATATTGATATCTGGGGGGATGTGACAGGTTATCTCCAGGTTGGACAGGGTTCTGATTCCGTCCTTTTCCTCAATGGCGACCTCAACGCCTCGGATCTCACGATGTCAATTGGAATGGAGCCAATGCCTGAGTGGATGCTCGGGTCTGGGAGCCGTACAACTGCAGATCTTTCCCTGCTCCTGACAGAGAATGTCAAGTTCGTTTTCCCGCTTACAGGGGACCCGATACTGCGCGCCGATCTTGCTGAGTACCAGAACCTTCATGTCATCGTCAATGAGATGGGCGAGCTTGAGGTCTCCGGTTCACTAGACATCAGGTCAGGAGAGATATTCTATTTCCAGAAGAACTTCTACATAACGGAGGGAAACATAAGCTTCCGCCAGGATCTTGCGGAGAGCGCAGGATTCAATCCTATCATTAATCTTAGGGCAAGACTGAGAGATTTCGATTCAGATGGCAACCAGGTCGATATCTATCTCATCCTCCGTGACGCAACAATGGATAATCTCAGCCCGTCATTCGAGAGTGCTCCATCGAAGCCGCTGAGCGAGATCATGCAGATACTTGGTCAGTCCATCCTGCCGAATTCAGTCTATGGTGATATCTCTGTCTCATCGATGGTCTCGATAGTCTCAGCCTCTGTTGATATCCTCTCGCGTTTCGGTATCATTAGCTCGCAGAACGATAGCACGCTTGAGCATTCAATCAGATCATCCCTTGCTCTCGACACTTTCTCGCTGCACACGAACATCATTGAGAATCTCATCTTCGACACCGTCTCATATGCGGCCTCGAACCTTGACAATGATGCGCTCTCCCCGATGGCGAGATATCTTGATGGTACGACACTTTACCTTGGCAAGTATCTGTCGCCGGAGCTTTATCTTGAGGGAATGATACATCTTGATGCGGAAAGCAACCAGATTGACCGCAGCCACACGTTCCTGGCAGATGATCTCAATCTCGATATCGAGGTATCGCTTGAATGGGACAATCCGCTTGCTGTCTTCACGATCTTCACCCAGCCTGAGAACGTTACGCTCTATGATATAATCGATTCGCTTGGATTCGGAGTCTCAAAACGAATCGTATGGTAGAAATTGTATCTTTTGTGTATTTTTCCGGTTCAGCGGCTGAGCTTGATGGCATTCTATGGAAGCAAAACCGTCAATCTGGTAGTATGCACGAAGGGAGAACTATATGAAGAATACAGCGAGGACAATCATTCTCATTCTCTTGCTCTTTGCCGCGGCGCTATCTTTCCTTGGCGCAAGCGACGATGATGGTGTCTGGTGGGATGGGATGCCAATGACCTCTTTCAGATATCAGGGACTGATCAATGTCAGTGAGAAGACTGTTGATGATCTCCTTTCGCCATATCTCGGAGAGCCTTTCTCCGATGCCATTTTCTCAGAGATGAACAGTGTGCTGTACGCGCAGCCTTGGCTTAGCTATGTCAGTGCCGAAGCACTCAGGGAAGGAGAGGATGGGCACCTCGTGATTCTCTTCTCATTCTCGGAGAATCCGATGGTATCTTCCGTCACAGTGACAGGGGAGAATCGCATAGGACGAAATCCTCTCCTTCGCGCTCAGGCAATCGAGAAGGGTGACTTCTTCACTCCTGGCATGCTTTCCATCAATGCTGATTCAGTTCTATCGTATTATCTGCAGAGAGGATATAAGGATGCTTCTGTGAATCCAAGCTATTCATTTGATGAGAGCACGAATACTGTAAGCATCCTGTATGAAGTGTCGGAAGGGAAGCAGTACAAGGTACGTGATATCCTCTTCAGCGGTATCAGCGGGCTTTCTGCCGATGACCTGATGGATGTAATGACGCAGAAACGCCGCTCATTCTTCAATTCAGGCAATCTTGTGATGGCGAATATCGAGACTGATATCGCGCAGATCGTGCAGCTATATGGTACAGAAGGCTATCCAGATGCCAAGGTCCTTTCAACAGATGTCGTCCCTACGGGTGAAGAGGATGAGAAGGTCATCTATGTCAATCTCGAATATGAGATCGAAGAGGGCGACAGATGGACAATTGGCACTGTCTCTTTCTCTGGCAACAGCGTCTTCTCTGATGAGACAATCCAGGGCCTTATAACGATGCAGGAAGGGGACGCTTATGATGCTGCATTCATCGTCAGGCAGCAGGACGCGCTCGCTTCCCTCTATTTCGATAACGGCTATATCCGTTCACGCATTCTCTTCACGCCTGTCCGTGATGAAGTGAACCATACGATCAGCTACGATATCTCGATAACAGAAGGTTCCCAGTCCGTTGTCGAGG
>CASFLH010000035.1 GCA_949295505.1 uncultured Spirochaetales bacterium
AATCCATAGGAACAATCGCCGCAAATGGTACTGCGAGGTTCCTCAATGCCGGGGCATATGGAGCATCAAGCTTAACAAGCACTGTATATTCATCCTCGACAATCACCTCATCGATGAAGTCAACGATATACGACACAGCAGGACTTGCTATAGCGCGATCAAGGGAATACTTCACATCTTCAGCTGTAAGAGCCTCTCCATTGTGGAATTTGATTCCCTGTCTGATATGGAATCTGTACTCCGTGTCTGAGATGATTTCCCAGCTCTCCGCTATCTGAGGAACAACCTCGTCTGTCTCCGGATCGATATCCACAAGCGTATCGAATATATGATTGGTGACAGCGACAGCCGGTGTTTCCTTTCCAACATGAGGATCGAAAGATGTTACATCAGCATTGAGCGCAACAGTGATGACATTCTTATATCCATTTTCTGATACGTTATCCGATTCACCGCCGCCCATTGCGAAAGCCAGCGGAACCATTGCGACAAGAACCAGCAATACAGCAATTGCTCTTTTCATATAAAACCTCCTAGTTTATCCCACAGCTATCGAGAACACAGGAAACAAAATGCCCTGGCTCCACTTCTCTTAGCGGAATATCCTCCTTTCTGCATTTATCTGACGCATACGGACACCTTGCTGCAAACCGGCATCCCGGAGCAGGATCTATCGGACTGCTTATCTCACCTTTGAGAAGAATCCTCCTGCTATGAAAATCAGGATCCGGCACAGGAATGGCCGAAAGAAGCGCCTGAGTATATGGGTGACATGGATTGCGGAAAAGATCCGCAGTCACCGCTTTCTCGACAACTTTGCCAAGATACATGACCATGATCTCATCTGAGAGATGCTTCACGACTGAAAGATCATGAGTTATGAAGAGATACGAGAAACCGAAAGAGTCCTGCAGATCCTGCATAAGATTAAGGATCTGTGCCTGTATGGATACATCAAGCGCAGATACAGGTTCATCGCAGACGATGAACTGAGGATTGAGTGCAAGAACCCTTGCAATTCCTATCCTCTGTCTTCTTCCTCCATCGAGCTCGTGAGGATAACTGTTTACAAGCCTTGGAGAAAGGCCAACCAGATCCATCAGCTCACGGACGCGTTCCTCAAGACCTTTCCTGTCTTTCTTCGTGAAGATTCCCTGAATAAGGAGACTTTCCCGTATTGTCTCAGCAACAGTCATACGGGGATTGAGAGACGCAAACGGATCCTGGAATATTATCTGCATATCGCGCCGCAGTTCCTTCATCCGCTTCTTGTCTGCCCCCGCAATATCCTCTCCACGGAAGAAAATCTTTCCCGAAGTGGGCTCATGCAGACGCAGTATCGTACGGCCAAGAGTCGACTTTCCGCATCCAGACTCCCCGACAACGCCAAGGGTGGAACTTCTGGCCAGTGAAAACGATACATCATCCACAGCATGAAGCATGCCTGTATGTGTCACAAAATATTTCTTCAGATTCTCAACTCTGAGCAGTTCTTCTCTTTCCATCATCTTTCCTCTCTTTCAGAAAACGGGCGGATGCAGCCAGAGAAGTGTCCTGGACCAACTTCCTTCAGAACCGGGACAGTCTCAGAACATTCCGGACAGGCATGATTGCATCTCGGCGCAAACGGACAGCCGGGTGGCAGATCCGACGGATCAGGCATAAGACCTTTTATGGGATTCAGCCGTTTGACATCTTTCGTAAGCGACGGAATAGATTCAAGAAGACCCTTCGTATACGGATGCTGCGGATTGTGGTAGATATCATGGAGACTACCCGTTTCGACAATTCGGCCTGCATAGATTATCGCGACTCTGTCACATGTCTGTGCTACAACTCCCAGATCATGGGAAATCAGGATCATCGCTGTTCCTGTCTCCTTCTTCAGCTCCTGGATCATATCCAGTATCTGCGCCTGGATTGTGACATCAAGTGCAGTTGTCGGCTCATCGGCTAGAAGAAGCTTAGGATTACATGCCAGTGCGATAGCTATGATGACACGCTGCTTCATTCCACCTGAGAACTGATGGGGATACTCATCAATCCTGTCAGATGAAATTCCTACTCTCGCCAGCATCGCGATAGCTCTTTCCCTGATTTCCTTCTGAGAAAGCCCTTCATTATGCACCGCTATTACCTCGGCAATCTGGTCACCTACTGTCATAACAGGATTCAGGCTTGTCATCGGGTCCTGGAATACCATAGATATCGCATTACCTCTGATCTTATGCATCTCGGTTTCACTAAGCGAAAGAAGATCCTTTCCCTCATAGAGGACTCTTCCTCCTGCAATCTTTCCAGGAGGAGACGGGATAAGGCGCAGTATGCCCTTTGCAAGCGTCGTCTTGCCGGCACCCGTTTCTCCTACGAGTCCGAGAGTTTCTCCTGCATCGACATGAAGGGAAACGTCATTGAGCGCGTAAAATATCCCATCATCTGTCTCATAGCGGATTTCAAGATTCTCTATTCTCAGCAGTTCTTTATCATTCATATCATCCCCCTCAGTCCTTAAGCCTCGGATCAAGAGCATCCCTCAATCCATCTCCCAGCACGTTCAGGGAAAGAATAGTGAACATGATCATAAGTCCCGGGATAACCGTGATATGCCATCCGTCACGTATATAGGAACGTGCATTGGAAAGCATGGAACCCCATTCCGGAGTCGGTGGCTGTATTCCAAGTCCGAGGAACGAAAGTCCTGCAATTGAAAGGATTGCACCAGCAACTCCAAGAGAAGCCTGTACTATAAGAGGAGCGAGACAGTTCGGGATGATATATCTGACTATGATTCTCGCATCCCCCGCTCCCAGTGCTCTAGCCGCTTCTATATACTCCTGATCCTTCACGATGAGGACGGAAGCCCTGACTGTTCTGGCAAATGTAGGTACATAACTGATAGCAATTGCCATCAGGACATTTGCAAGACTTGTTCCGAATGCCGCGACTATAGCGAGCGCAAGAAGCATCGAAGGAATGGCAAGGAATATATCCATGATGCGCATGATTACGTTATCGATGGTCTTTCCATAGAATCCGGCAATCGCACCAAGGACACTTCCGATACAAACAGAGATGGCAATAGCAGCGGTTCCCATGAAAAGCGAATACCGTATCGCCCAGATTACACGTAGGAATATATCACGACCGAACTCATCAAGACCGAAAATATGCTCCATCGAAGGCCCCTGAAGACGAAGCCTGAGATTCTGCTTTATGACATGCTCTTCGTAGAATACGTTATTCGTAACGATATCAACGACAACAGTAAATAAGGCAAGGACAACAAGAATCATGATGAAGAAAAGACCTGCCATAGCCAGCTTGTTCTTCTTCAGTCTCCTCCATGCATCCATCCACAGCGAGCGCTGCTTCTTATCATTATTACCCTTCATGCTGCCACCACCTTTGTCTTCCTGCGGAAACCTGTTTTCCTGTACAGGCTCCTGATTCTCGGATCTATGAATGCATATACGATATCGACAGCAAGATTGATGAAAGAGAACATAATCGTCATGAAAATGACACTTCCAAGAACCATCGGAATATCCTTGCTGTTAAGCGAATCGATCATTAGACGACCAAGCCCGGGCCATGAGAATACCGTTTCCGTAAGCATTGCACCACCAAGGAGATGCCCGAACTGGAGACCTACAGCAGTAACGATAGGAATCAGGGCATTGCGGAACATATGACGCTTTGTGATGGCTTTCTCCGAAAGACCTTTTGCCCTTGCTGTGGAAATATAATCCTGTCGAATAACCTCGAGCATTGAAGACCTAGTCATTCTGGCTACAGTTGCTGCAGAGCCCGTTCCGAGAGTCACAGCAGGAAGCACAAGGCTTCTCAGAAGAGGTAGGAAGCCTTCCCCCATTCCCTGCGATGGGAACCAGCCGAGCTTCAGTGCAAACAGTAGCGAAAGAAGAAGACCAAGCCAGAATACAGGCATGGAGACCCCTATCAGAGACAGGATCATCGAAACATTATCAAGAGCAGAATACTGCTTCCGTGCCGATATGATTCC
>CASFLH010000036.1 GCA_949295505.1 uncultured Spirochaetales bacterium
ATGGAGATGGACAGGACATACAACTCCCAGCTGGAGTTTGTATTCATCTGAACCGCCCACTACGGAACCGTACGGTGGGTGGTGTGAGAGGAAAGCTCTCAGGAAGAAAAATCTTCCGAGAGCCTACCTACTCGATCGTTTGCCCTGCATGGGCATTGACTTGGTGGTGAAAGTCCACTGCGGGTACAGCTCAGAACGTCCTGAGAGCTGACCTGCCCGATTGAAGTTTGTCTGTTCTCAATTCAGTCTGCATTCGATGGTGTTTCTGAGTATGCTATGCTATTCTTTGCTGAAGGAGGCGCTTATGCCAGGGAAGGATGATGATGGGAAATTCCATGAGATAGATGACGAGATCTTCGATGACGGAGAGAATCGTTATTTCCATTTCAGCGGAGATGACGATGAGGATTTCATGGATTCTGATGATGGCGATGATTTCTTTGAGTCAGCGGAGATGATGAGTGAGATATTCGAGACCTTTCTTTCTTTGCTGCCGGAGGATATGAAGGAGTATGGGCAGACCGCGTTCGATGCCGTGCTTTCAGCGGGAAGCGGAAGTCCCGCGGAATCCAATTCCCATCTCAGAAAGCTCCGCAAGCTCTCAAAGGGTAAAGATAGCCCTGGAATAGCTCTCATGGAGGCAAGAAACTGCAAAGCGCTTGCGATTGCTGCGATGAGCGAGGAGTCTGACGAAGTGAAGAAGATCCTCAAGCAGGAGAGGAAAGCGCTGGAGGAGTACATCCGCTATTGCGATAAAACTGGGATTTATGATGATTTCGATGCCTACCTCTTTGCCAGAGTTGAGCGCGCGAAAGTCGTGAAGATGCAGGGAGAGGACAAAGGTGTGTTCATTGCTAATATCGAGATTCCTGAAGAGACTGGATTCGCGATGGAGGATGTGATCTCATCCCTTGAGAAATATTATCAGCCGCTTGATGATGACCAGTATACTGACACATCCTATGTCTTCCTGTCCGACAATGACAATGTCATTCACATTGAATACAGCGATCCCGCGATAATGACAGAGGTATTGTCCGCTGTTCCCCTGCCTCTGCGGGAAAAGCTGAAGAGGGAAGAGCCTATTACAAAGGGTGTGATAAGCATAACTGTCGACGCTGGCCATAATATCACATCAGCTGCGATGGATATGCAGCAGGTCATGTCAGCTGTCTGCTCGATTTTCCCTGTGGCTGATCTTGTCACGCTCAATGCGAATTACATTCATCCTTCCATAATCCCTGTGATGATTCAGGAGACAGATGACAATGTTTTCTGTGACCCCGTGCTCTTCCAGTTCTCCTATGAGGGTGGATCAGATAGTGACCATAGGGTGTTCCGCTCCCACCTGGCCGGAGTCTGGGGCAGGAAGGACCTGGGGATACCGATGCCTGATATTGATAGTGACCCTGATATCATCATGCATCTTTCGGAGGCTATGCAGAAGCATATCAGGCATGCAATCAAGGATGGGGACCATATTGAGATTGATGGAAGGGAGTATAAAGCTTCTGACTATAAAGATGGGGATGATGATATAATCCTCCTGAGGGAGAAAACGAATGGAAGATAAATCTATGCGTGACGCGCTTGGGCTTGCTTCGGAAGCTGTTGACCTGCTTCCGGACGGCATGAAGGAAGCGGCTTCGCTTGCTTATCAGGCTGTGATTCTCAACCGGATGGGAAAGTATTCATCATCGCAGGAGCGTATCAGGAAGCTCAGAACGGTCTCTTATACCCGTGAGCCATACTGCGACATTCTCTCCGCTGAAAACGAGTTTGCGATGGCGGCGGGGCTTCTTGGGGATGATCCAGCCGGTAGAAGGCATATAGCAAAGGCAAGGGCAGCCCTGACATCTTATTTGTCAGGGGATACACATCATCGTCCCGCAGGAGAAGTCTTCAAGGCGCGGATCTTGAAGGCCCGGTCTGATTATATGCTCGGATACCGTAAAGGCATCTTCATGGGGATTGTCGATCTTCCTTCTGATGCGGAGGTTTCCGGCGGCAGCATGAAGGGAATCAGGATCAGGGGACTGCATGCCGCGGGCTCAACGGAGAGCGCTGCAGTGCTTACACATGCAGACGGTGGACTTTTCGCAGCTTCGCTTGAAGAGCCCCATCTGATGGTGGTAGCCGCAGTGGCCGAAGGAATGAATGTGCTTGAATGCGCTGACTATTTCATTCGTCTCGTTC
>CASFLH010000037.1 GCA_949295505.1 uncultured Spirochaetales bacterium
GAAAGTATATGAGATACACTGTCAAAAGAACAGAATTCAAGGAATGGAAGGCTCCGGAAGGTACAAAGCCTGAGACCTTCAAGAAGCCTTCGGCCAAACGCTTGGCAAACCGAGAGAACAAGAAGATGGCGAAGTCCGTAAACGAGATCGCAAGGGATTCCTACAAGTATAAGAAGACAGAAAAAGAGGCTGCGCCGAAAGCCTAGACTTTCTTAACAGCCCCTTTCTTTCTGCTTCTGGAAATCGGAAATGAAGATTTCCTTTGTGTAAGGGTTTCATTGACCCCATATTGTGAATTGGGTATTATCCAGATGATAAGGAAAGAGGAAAAGCTCTTATGAAGACCGACTGGCTGGACCGTAGCCTAGATTATCTGAAATTCACTGTCGAGGCGGATGGAGAGACGCTGACAGATGAACTCGCAGAACAGTTTGCTGATATTCTTCGCGGCGATCTGAATGCTGAGAAGGCCATTGCGGATTATATCCGCCAGGAGCATCTGGAGGCAGGTGCTTATGATGGCAAAGCCGATGAGATGTCATATTATCCGGAGACAAGGTGCCTTGTGAATTATTTTGGCCTCAGGGACAAGCCTGTGCTCAGACGCGTAGACAAGAGAATCTCATCGCTGAGAACAGCGGAACTTCTGCGATCTCCTCTGGATATGCCATTTAATTTCGACCATCTTGTTGCGATACATTCACACCTGTTTGGTGATATCTATCCTTCCGCCGGGATGATACGCACTTCGTCTACAAAAAAGCATAGAGAGTATTGCCAGCCGGAGTTCATCATGCCAGCCTCGGAGAGGCTCTTTGATAATCTTCGCCAGAATAAGTATCTGATGGGAATTCACGATGTCGATGATTTTGTCAATGAGCTGGCATATTACATGGGTGAGGTAGAGGCTCTGCATCCTTTTATGGATGGCAATGGCCGCACAACACGTCTTTTCTTTGATACAATCGCCCGCAAGGCAGGATATGCCATAGGCTGGGGCAGTTCAGATCCAGATCATTTCCTGGAAGCCAATGTTGCCGCGCTTGATGGTGATTACCAGGCTCTGATCGATGTTCTTGAAGAGATTGTCATCCCGCTGTCCGATGAGGACGCCTGATTCAGAGCGCGATTCCTTCAGAAGCAAGAAGCTTTCTTTTCGTCTCTGGTCCTATAAGGCTGAATCCACCCAGTGTATGGTCTGTCCGAATGACACGGTGACACGGTATGATGATAGGTATGGGATTCTTTCCGACTGCATTGCCGACAGCTCTTACAGCCCCCGGATGTCCGATTGCTGCTGCGATATCCCGATAGCTCCTTGTCTCCCCATATGGTATTCTTTGCAGTTCGTTCCATACGGCTTCTTGGAAAGCCGTGCCATGAAAAGATACGGGGACAGAGAATGATTTGCGTCTGCCCGCGAAATACTCTTCCAACTGTGCAATGGCTGCATTCAGGCAATCATCAATATTCTCATCCCCATCCAGATTTGGTGCAGCGGCTATTGAAGTGACATATCCGTCAGATGAGCTGACGGATAGTCTTCCGATAGGCGTATCGACACAAGCTGTCATCTTGTTCTGATCACCCGCTTGCGTGGAACGCTGACTTTCACCTTGTTCTTGATCAGGTAGCATTTATGGATGTTTGGATCGTTCTCGAAATCCTTGCCGATTGTCTTGTCGGTTATGTCTTCCACCGAGAAATCCTCCAATATCCTCTCATCCATCCTGAAACGCCGGAAATTGGTGCTGAAAATCAGTGTGCCGCCAGGAGCAAGATGCATCGCAGCTGCTCTTATGAGCTTCCAGTGGTCGCGCTGAACATCAAATGTTCGCCTGTCCTTGCTGTTTGAGAATGTCGGGGGATCGCAGAATATCAGATCATATCTATCATACGTTTCCCAGAGCCAGTCAATGGCATCATCGCGATAGAAGAAGTTCCCGATATCCGTCGTATATCCATTGAGCTTCAGATTCTCGATAGCCCAGTCAAGATATGTTGACGAGGCATCTACAGACACAGTTGATACCGCTCCACCTTTGATAGCATTCAGCGTAGCTGTACCTGTATAGCAAAAGAGGTTCAGGAAACGCTTTCCTTCTGCCATTTCCTGTATCATCTTCCTGACAGGGCGGTGATCAAGGAACACCCCGGTATCGAGATAATCCTGGAAATTCACCAGAAGCATCAGACCGTTCTCCCTTACGATGTTGAATCTGTTGGAGGTGGCAAGCCGGTTGTACTGGGCTGCGCCTTTCTGGCTGCGTCTTTCCTTGATGAAGATATTCTCCAGATCTATTCCTGTTGCTCTTTCAGTAGCGAAGACAATCTCATTTAGTCTTTCCTCTGCTTTCTCCTTGTCGATGTAATCAGGAGCCGCGTACTCTGAGAGATTGATCCATTTGCCTTCATAGACATCAATAGCCGCTGCATATTCAGGGATATCGGCATCGTAGATGCGGTAGCATGTGACACCGGCTTTCTCCATTTCCGGTTTCAGCTTCTCCAGATTCTTCACAATCTTGCGGTATACGATCTCAGCACCTTCGGAAAGCGGTGCCTCAAGTCTTTGGCGTTTTCTTTCCTTCGCCCTCTCGATCAGAGCTTCCTTTTCGGCATCTGTGAAGATGATGTAGTGAGCAGCCTGGCAGAGTATCCCCCCGTTGTAGAGAGTGTTCGTCCTGTCCGGTTTCATGTCGATGTTAGTCAGAAGATCGCTTGAACCGGTAAGAATCGTGGCCCTCCACCCCTTGAAGCATGTCTGAAGAATGGTGCCTATCTCAGTATAGAGCCTGTCTATATCCTCTACACGCATTCTCTCGCCATAGGGAGGATCGGTGACGATATATCCGTGTTCACCCGGTACATCTTTCTCGGTGAAAAGAGTGAAGTCTTTTTCCCGGAAGTCAATCAGCTCTCTGACACCAGCTCTCTCCGCAGCTTCTTTGGCGATTTTCACAGCACGTCCGGAGATATCAGAGGCATAAATCCTGATATCCCTCTCATCGAGGGCTTTGCGGCGTCTATTCTCCGCTTCTTCCCTCAGAGATTTCCAGAGTGCTTCGTCAAAACCCGGGAGGGACTGGAATGCGTATGGACGCTTCCTGATAAGACCTGGTGCGATGTCTGCAGCCATCAGAGCAGCTTCTATCGCGATTGTCCCGGAACCGCAGAATGGATCCATGAAGATGCCAGGGTTGCCGTCGTTTACAGATCTCTTCCATTCGCTTCTTGAGACTAGAGCAGCTGCAAGATGCTCTTTCAGCACCGCATCGGTCTGCTCGTCTCTGTATCCTCTCTGGTGCAGCGCTTCACCAGAGAAATCCACATACCATTTGACTACGTCTCCTTGGACATGAACATGGAATTCCACATCCGGATGTTCTGTATCTATGTCAGGGCGGAGGCCCTCGAACTTTTCCTTCATGTGATCGCAGATACCATCCTTGACCCGCAGGGCCGCATAATGATTATTGCGTATCCATCTGCAGCTTTGAGTGGTACAGGTCACTTTCATTGTCCTGTCAGGCGTGATCCAGTCTTCCCATGGCAGTGCCATTGTAGACTCATAGAGTTCGTCATCGCTTGCTGTATCCTCGTCTATATAGAGAGCCATCAGCAGTCTGGAGGCAATCCTGGAATAGAGACAGAAACGCATTCCTGTTTCCCATGTGCCTTCGAACTCAACGCCAGACTGTGTCTGTCTTACGTCTTCTGATCCAGCTTTCCGAGCCTCCTCGGCTACAAGATCTCCCTGGTTAGCTGCGCATGCCGCGAAGAATATCATAGATCCTCCCTGAATAGTTGCTCTGTTTCCTCTTTAGAGAATGAATAGCAGGTACCGCAATTGAAGCACTCAAGCACAAGAGGGTAGTCCCCTTTGAGTATTTCCTCTTTCTCGTTTTGGGGAAGTGCTTTCAGGTATTCCTCAAAATGCCCCCTTGAACAAGGGCATGAGAATCCTGTTGGAATGTGTGCTATATGCTGCGGTCTGTATGACTCGAATACTTTTTCCCCGTATTCTTCTGCACTCATGCCGGAAGCCAGTGAAGACCCGAGTGATGGAAGGGACGAGGCTTCATCCTGCAGCCTGGCAAGTGTGTCGCTGCTGCAGCCTGGAAGGGCTTGCAGGAATAATCCACCTGCTCCCCATACGCGGCCCTGCTTGTCAAAATGAATGGATAGATAGAAAAGTGACGGGGTCTGCTCTGATTCCTGAAAGTAAAGCGCAAGGTCATTCGCGAGATTGCCGTATTCAAGCATAATCTGTCCGGAGAATGGCGTTTTGCTCCCTTCGAGGATTTTTGTCACTGTCAGGAATCCTGGCCCATAGAGCTCGGATGTGTCGAGGCTGTTGATGGGCTTGCTGAGCGGGATGGGGTTATGCTTGAGGTATCCTCTGACAGCTCCGGACGCCCAGGCCTCAATTGATATTCCTCCTATCGGGCCACCGCACTGTATGTCAAGCTGTATGCGGTCATTTCCCTTCACGGTTGATGAAAGCAGTGCACCTGCGATGTATCCCTGACCAAGGACATAGGTTTCGAGTATTCCTGTCCCATGGTTTGCCCGCATCTGATTGACCATCTCCGTTGCAGATACGACAGAAAGGCGTACAGACTCGTCGGCTATGAGAAAAACCTCTCTTCCATCGTGAGGAAGAGAGGCGATATGTTCTTTCAGTTCGCTGTCTTCTATAGCTTTGGAAATCATAGCTGTAGCTTATTTGACAGTAAACTGTTTGGCAAGTGCCTCGAATTCATCACCTTCCAGAACTTCTTTTTCCAGCAGGGCCTTTGTTATAGACTCCAGTGCTTCTCTGTTCTTCCTGAGATTCTCGAGCACGATGCTGTAGCGGTCTCCAAGTATCCTTTCGGTTTCATTGTCGATGTATTCCTGGGTCGATTCTGAATATTCTCTGCTGCCCGCGACTCCATCAATGCCCGAATTGGTCTTGGGAAGAGTCATGTTGCGGAATTTCCCGGACATGCCATATTCAGTGATCATCTGTCTGACTGTATCGGAAGCGCGCGAGATGTCATTGCTGGCGCCCGTGGATATGTCTCCGAATATTGCTTCTTCCGCAGCCCTTCCTCCGAGCATCACGTCAACTGATCCAAGCAGCTCTGATTCAGAGAGTATGAACCTGTCCTCCGTTGGATACTGCAGCGTGTAGCCAAGTGCCCCATATCCGCGCGGGATGATGGATATCTTTGTGACAGGGGAGGATCCTGGCGTAAGGAATGCGGTGAGAGCATGTCCTGTCTCATGATAGGCAACCCTTATTCTCTCTTTTTCATCGAGAACCCTGCTCTTGCGTTCCAGTCCCGCGATTGATTTCTCTATAGCTTCTTCGAAATCAGTCTGGGTGACAGCGGTGTGGCCAAGCCTTACAGCCTGCAGCGCTGCTTCATTCGCGATGTTGGCAAGATCCGCACCCGCAAGGCCTGCAGATCCTTGCGCGATTTTCTTCAGATCCACATCCGGGGATAGCTTCATGTTCTTTGTGTGGATTCTGAGTATTGCTTCCCTTCCTTTCAGGTCCGGTTTGTCGACAAGTACCTGTCTATCAAAACGTCCTGGCCTCAGGAGTGCAGGATCGAGAACCTCGGCACGGTTTGTGGCTCCGAGGATGATTACACCGGTCCTGGAGTCGAAGCCATCCATTTCGACAAGCAGCTGATTCAGTGTCTGTTCACGTTCGTCATTCCCGCCTATCGAGGCATCTGACCGTTTGCGTCCTATAGCGTCGATTTCATCTATGAAGATGATGCATGGGCTTTTTTCCTTTGCCTGCTTGAAAAGGTCCCTGACACGCGCTGCACCGACTCCGACGAACATCTCAACGAAATCTGCGCCACTCATCCTGAAGAAAGGCACGCCAGCTTCTCCTGCTACGGCTTTTGCAAGCAACGTCTTGCCTGTTCCCGGAGGTCCGACCAGCAGGACACCCTTCGGAATGTGGGCCCCCATGTCAGTGTATTTCTGAGGATCCTTGAGGAAGTCGACGACTTCTACAAGCTCCGCCTTTGCCTCATCCTCTCCAGCGACATCGGCAAATCGGATGCCGGTATCATTCTCTGCGACAAGCTTGCTCTTGTTCTGATTGAATGACATCACACCCTGAGCTCCGCCTGCCATGCGTCTCGACATCCAGGCATAGAAAACTAAGAATATCAGAATTGGCAGCAGCATGGAGACAAGATAACTGAGCATTGAAGGCTCGGCAGGCTCCGTTGCATAGTATTCGACACCCATCTCGTCCAGGAGGGGAACGAAGGAAGAGTCCTCAATCCGGTAGGTCTGGAAGGCGATTATCGCCGAAGTGTCTATCGATGAGGGTATCTGCTTGGTTGCGGCTATTTCCTGAAGCTTCGATACAGCCTCCTTTTTAGTGATGCCATATCCTATGTATTGGTCCCCGTCGAACGCGACTTGGACGATTGTGCCGTTCCTTACATAATCCTTGAACTGGCTATAGTCGATGCTGATGGCTTCATTAAGATGCGATGAGAAGAATAGATTGTTGAGGATGATGATCAGAATGAACGCTATTATGAAATACCAGATTGAGAAGGTGAATTTTCTTTTTGAATTCTTATTTCCGTCACTGGTATGGATTCCTGGTTCTTCTCCCTTTTTCCTGTGCTTGTTTTCTGAAGTCTCAAGCAGCATGTCATTATTGTCTTTTTCCATGTTTGCCTCGTCCCTTATTTTTTACAGACTTACAATACAAAGATACTCATGCGGCGATGGAGAGGAGAAGGATGTAATATGGAGTCTGTGTGAAGCGACTGACGAGACGTGATTGATGGAATGCGATATAATCCAGGCATGGACAAGATAAAAAGGGAGCGCTGGACGCCTGAGAAAAAAGAGGCGTGGATTACATCGTCAGCAGTCACGCTGCCTTTCATCATATTCCTTGTATTCCTTGCTTTCATGACATCCCTTGTTGTCTCTTCGGAGAATCTGAGACTTGAGAACTCCGTTGAAAGGGCTTTCAGCGAAGTTCTCGTGGCTCTGCAGAGAGGAGAGGAAAGCGTACCTGCTGCGATGCAGAACAGGAATGTGCTTGGCTTCGGTTATTATACGCATACAGGAAATCCTATTTACACATGGGGCGATGCTTATCGTATCCTGCCATTCTCGGCATTCGATGATTCCTCAAGCATCTATGATACGATGATATCCTTCGATCAGGATACAGGCGTGATTGAATGCATGCGCTATGCTGAGTCCATAACCTTTGACCTCGATAATATATTCCAGCGGAATGGTGGGCTGCTTGAGATGCCTGATATCATCTATCTGGCGTTTGATGCATCCAGTTTTGTTGAACAGGTTGCGCTTCTCCGTGTCATTTCAGGCTGCTGCATAGCTGCTGTTGTCTTTGTTTACTTCATCATCATGAAGGTTCTCAGGGATAACAGGAAAATCAGGGAATCCATCAGAAAGCAGGAGAATCTTGTGAGTCTGGGAGAGGCTGCAAGGACACTGACCCATGAAATCAAGAATCCGCTTTCCGCTATAACTATCCAGCTTGCAATCCTCAAACGTGAAGTAAGGCCTGAAGTACTGCCTGATGTCATGATCATAGATCAGGAGGCGGAGCGGCTGAGAAAGCTCACCGATAGAGTTTCTGAGTTCCTTCGAAATCCCTTGGGGCAGCCGGAAAAGGTTGATCTCATAGCAGAAATCCACAGCCTTATCCCACTGTTCCATGGCAATGTGCATATTAAGGAAAACATGCTTGATGAGGCCTTCATCCTCTTTGACAGGGATAAGCTGCGGTCTGTGCTGGAGAACCTGATGAAGAATGCTGTCGAGGCATGTGATGGCATGACTGTTGACGTGGAAGCGGAAGTCCGGGCCGATGACAGAAGACAGTATCATGTTTATATACGCGACAGAGGCTGCGGAATAAGAAACGAAGATCAGAAAAGGATATTCGATCCTTTTTTCACGACGAAGATCAATGGTTCCGGAATCGGTCTCGCTATCAGCTCACAGTTCATTAAAGCTGCAGGCGGCAAGCTCAGGCTGTACCAGAGAGATGGGGGTGGTACAGTTGCTGAGGCGATACTCCCTGCATATCGGGGAGCATGACAGGAGGGAGGGAATATGCGGATACTTGTCTGCGATGACGAAGAGAATATCAGGAACCTGATGAAGAGATTCCTGAGCATGGAAGGAATAGATGCGGATACTGCGGAGAATGGATTGTCTGCAGAACGGATGCTGCGAGAGAATCCATATGAAGCAGTGCTCATTGATCTTCGTATGCCGGGACTAAGCGGCCTTGACGTGATCAGATGGATGAGGGCAGAGGGTTTCCGTATCCCTGTGATCATGATAAGCGCGCATGGGGACATAACCGATGCCGTGACAGCACTGAAGCAGGGGGCGCAGGATTATATCGTGAAGCCTTTTGATCCTGAGGAGGTTGTAATCCGGATCAAAAGTCTTGTTGAGGCTGAAGGACTCAGGCGTATCGCCGAGAATGAACGGCCTGATGACAGCGGGCTGATTGGGGAGAGCCCTGAGATGCTGTCAATCAAGCGTGTCATAGCTAAAATAGCCCCTTCACAGGCGACAGTTCTCATAACAGGTGAATCCGGTACTGGAAAAGAAGTCGTTGCCAGGGAAATCCACAGGCAGTCAAAGCTTGCAAGTGGTCCGTTCGTTGCCATCAATATCGGGGGAGTGCCTGAGAACCTGCTGGAATCAGAGCTCTTCGGATATGAAAAGGGTGCCTTCACCGGTGCCGTCCAACGCAAGACCGGTCTTTTTGAGCTGGCTGCAGGGGGAACGCTTTTTCTGGATGAGATTGGGGACATGCCGCTTGCTTTGCAGGTCAAGATTCTCCGCGTGCTGCAGGAGCGTAAGATCATACGACTTGGCGGTACTGAGCCTATTCCTATCAACGCCAGAATAATCGCAGCTACGAACAAGGAGCTGGAAAAGCTGGTTCTTGAGGGCACATTCCGTGAGGATCTTTTCTACCGGCTCAATGTGGTGCGTATCCAGCTTCCTCCGCTCCGTGACCGGCGATCGGATATACCTGTCCTTGCCGCTTATATTGTCTCACGATACAGCCGCGAAATGGGTACGAAGGTGACTGGCTTCACTCCAGAGGCGCTGGAAGCCCTGAAGAATCATAGTTTCTTCGGTAATGTCAGGGAACTTGAGAATATCATTGAGCGCGCTATCATATTTGCTGATTCAGACACAATCGATGCTGATGATCTTGATCTCAGGGCCTCATCTGTTCACCACGGAACAGAAAACAAGAATGAAGGGAATTCCGTCTGTCTTACGCTCCGGGATGCGGAGAAGATGGTCATCATACAGTCATTGCAGCGCTGGGAGGGGAACAGAACCCAGGCTGCACGTGAACTTGGCATATCACGCAGGACCCTGATAAGCAAAATACAGGAATATGCGATAGAGCTGTAGCGGATAATCCCGGAAAGGATTAGAATCCTCTCTCGGAGGTTAATATGAGAAAACTCATAGTTTATATAATGGTTATGCTTGCTGTGTCCCTTTCGCTATCCGCG
Organism: uncultured Spirochaetales bacterium; assembly: GCA_949295505.1. Taxonomy (GTDB): domain Bacteria; phylum Spirochaetota; class Spirochaetia; order Sphaerochaetales; family Sphaerochaetaceae; genus Ornithospirochaeta. The sequence goes on from CASFLH010000037.1 coordinate 9,567, forward strand.
GCTGATGTGTCGGTTGCCGCGCTTCGCGGTCCAACGTCCATGGGAATGGTGAAGCTTATGGATGAGAATGAAAAAGGGGGAGAGAACGGCAACAGCTATTCGTTCCAGCTCGAAGGTTCAGCCGATGCCGTCGTTCCACTTGTCGTAAAGGGCGATGTTGATATCGCAGCGATTCCCGGCAATCTTTCATCCGTGCTGTATGCAAGGACGAAAGGCGCAGTGGAGGTCATCGGTATCAACACTCTTGGCGTTCTTTATATCGTAGAGAATGGAAATGAAGTCAATACGGTAGAAGACCTGAGAGGTCGTACGATCTATTCCGCAGGAAAAGGTGCAACTCCGGAATATGCACTGCAGTATGTTCTTTCTTCCAGTGGCCTTGAGGTTGGGAAGGATGTATTCATTGAATGGAAGAGCGAGCACGCGGAATGTGTTGCGGCTCTGAAAGCTGATCAGAATGGTGTCGCGATGCTTCCTCAGCCATTCGCCACGACTGCTATGATGTCTGATCCTGGTATCAGAATAGCTCTGGATCTTAATGATATCTGGGAAGAGAATGTTGGTTCAGTGCTTATTACTGGTGTCACAATTGCCAGGAAGGACTGGGCTGAGAAGAACCCTGCAGCTCTGACTGCTTTTCTTGAGAGCTACAAGGCTTCTGTTGACTATGCAAACAGTGATATCCCTGGCGCTGCAGCCCTTATCGGCAAATATGGGATCGTGCCTGAGAAGGTCGCAGCAGCGGCTCTTCCTTACTGCCAGGTTACTCTCATAACCGGAGAAGAGATGAAGAACGCTCTCTCTGAATATCTTTCGATACTGTATGCCCAAAATCCGCAGAGCGTAGGTGGAGCACTGCCAGACGATGGATTCTACTATACGGGAAAATAATATTCTTAAAGCCGGAGCGATTCTGTTCTGGCTTCTTGTGTGGGAAACAGCTTCTCTCATCATAGGGGAGGAGCTTTTCCTGCCATCGCCAATCCGTGTTCTGCTACGTCTTATCCAGTTGCTTCCGGACCCGGGCTTCTGGGGCGCTGTGCTATTCACACTATGCCGTATTCTTCTAGGTTTCCTTCTTTCTGTCGTGTCTGCTTTTACGGCAGCTTCTCTATCATATCGCTTTCCTTTGTTTTCGGTTCTTTCTGATCCGCTTGTGAAAGCTGTCAGGGCAACACCGGTCGCCTCGATAGTCATCCTTGTCCTTGTATGGGTCCGAAGCCGCAACCTGTCAGTCGTCATTTCGTTCCTGATGGTATTCCCTGTAATATATACGAACATCTTGGAAGGGCTGCGTGCCACCGACTCCGATTTGCTTGAAGCTGCGACGGTTTACAGAATCACAAGACTCAGGAAAATCCGTTATATATATCTGCCTTCTGTTTCCCCTTATATTCAAAGTGCCATCAGTACATCACTAGGACTTGCATGGAAGAGCGGAATAGCAGCAGAGGTAATCGGATTGCCGGATGGTTCCATTGGAGAGCGAGTGTATGAGGCTAAGATATATCTTTCCACACCTGATCTCTTTGCCTGGACAGTAGTCATCATCATTCTGGCTTTTCTCTTTGAACGGTTCTTTCTTATGCTTACAGGTGTTCTTCTTAGGAGGGCTGAATCATGAAGCTTTTCATAAAGAAGAAGGCGTTTGGTGACAAGATCATTTTCTCCGATGCTGTCTTTGATTTTCCGGAAGGAGAAAGAACTGCGATCCTGGGACCTTCTGGATCCGGAAAGACAACGCTGCTGCGTATCGCGGCCGGACTTGACAATGATTTTTCAGGATGTATCGAAAATGCACCGGATTATCCTATTGTGCTGTTTCAGGAAGACAGGCTTTCGGAGAGGATCTCAGTTCTCTCGAACCTTCTTGCAGTGACAAAGGACAGAGCGAAGGCTATGGAGATACTTGAACGGCTTTCGCTCAGTGGCGAGGAGAGGAGCTGCATCAGAGAACTGTCAGGCGGCATGAAACGCCGTGTCGCCATCGCAAGAGTTCTGCTGCTTGATAGCGATTTTCTATTTCTTGATGAGCCTTTCAGAGGGCTTGATGATGATATGAGAAGCTCTGTCGCGATGCTTGTATCAGAGTATGCCGCCTCAAAGACGCTCGTACTTGTAACTCATGATGAAGAGGATCTCAGGCTTCTGGGGATTGGCAATGAAATACGGCTTGGATGAGATAAAGCGCTTTTCTCTTTTTCCTGATGAAGAGGCGGAATCAATCATCAGGGAAGCATATTTCTCGCTGACTGATAAAAGCTGGTTTGCTGTCAATCCCGAAGCTCATCTCCCTGCCGGGAATGGATATCTTTACAAGGCGTATGTTGATGGCGAAACAGCCGGTATTCTTGTCGTTCTCCGCCCGGGTCTCCTTGCTTCTGAGTTCGGGATCAGCGGGGTCTCCGCTGATATGGACACAGTCGCGGTGAAACCTGTCTTTCAGGGAAGATCTCTTATGCGCCGCATGATGGAGATGGCGGAGCACGACCTGAAGGAGGATGGAATTGATACATTTCTTTCGACAGTACATCCGGAGAATCTCCCATCGCGGCATACAATGGAGAAGATGGGATACAAGAAAGTTTTCCGGGGAAAAATGTATGGTGGGTTCGATCGGCTTCTTATGATGCATCGGTGTTGACCGCTTATGTGGAAAAAGGCATCATCAATAACATTGATATTGAGGTAAAAATAGATGGCACTTAACTGTGGTATAGTAGGACTTCCGAATGTAGGGAAATCAACGATATTCTCAGCAGTCACATCGGCGCCGGCTGAGGCTGCTAACTATCCTTTCTGCACAATTGATCCGAATATCGGTATCGTTGCGGTTCCAGATAAGAGGCTTGATGAGATCTCGCGTCTCATCCCATCGAAGAAAATCACGCCGGCGACTGTTGAGTTCGTCGATATCGCCGGTCTCGTGAAAGGGGCTTCCCAAGGGGAGGGCCTTGGCAACAGGTTTCTTGCATCAATCAGGGAGGTAGGCGTTATTGCCCATGTCGTCCGATGCTTTGAAGATCCTGATATCGTGCATGTCTCAAACCGCATCGATCCAGCTTCTGATATAGAGACAATCAACATAGAGTTGGCATTGGCAGATCTGGAGACCGTGCAGAAACGCTATGATAAGACATCCAAGCTCTCGCGGATTTCCAAGGAACAGCAGAAGGAGAATGAGAAGGTTCTGCCAATCTATGAGCGCCTTATAAAATGTCTGGAGGATGGTATTCCTGCACGTACGCTTGGCCTCGACGAGGATGAGGCTGCGCTTGTCTATGATCTTCATCTGATAACTCTCAAACCTGTTATCTATGTCTGCAATGTCGATGAGAACAGCATTTCCGAAGACAACGAGCATGTGAAGACTGTCAGGTCAATTGCGGCTAAGGAGAATGCTCCTGTCGTCGTCATATGCGGTAAGATTGAGTCAGAAATCGCTGCTCTTGATTCCGCAGAGGAAAGGCAGGAATTCCTGGAGGCGTCAGGATTGACGGAGAGTGGCCTCAATCCTCTCATTAGAGCGGCTTATTCTGCTCTTGGCCTCAGGACATTCTTCACGGCAGGCCCTGATGAAGACAGGGCATGGACATTCCGCGAGGGTTCGAAAGCTCCTCAGTGTGCCGGAATCATCCATACGGATTTCGAGAAAGGATTCATAAAAGCGGAGGTTTACAGCGTTGATGATCTCATTCAATATGGGTCAGAGGCGCATGTCCGTGAAGCTGGTAAGCTCCGTCTGGAGGGCAAGGAATATATCGTACAGGATGGTGATATCGTATTCTTCAGATTCAATGTCTGAACAGAATGTCCATCTGAGAGCATCCGGTTCCCCCGGATGTTTTTTAATATCCTGAATAATACTGATGGTATCGGGGTGAAAGAAAAATCCCAGCGTTTGCTGGGACCGATTGCCTTGTTCTCGCACCCTTTTCATGAGGGCAGCCGTCAGAGTGCGCGTCCAGAGAGAGGCGGAAAATGGAATGAGGCCTATTCTCCTTCACTTTGCTGTATGTGGGACAGCAACAGGCATTCTATGGAAGACTATTACCTCGAGTAATACTCGACAACGAGCTGGTCGTTGACCTGAATAGGAACTTCGTTTCTCTCAGGAAGCCTTGTCAGCTTGCCAGAGAACTCTTCTGTGTTCTTCTCGAAGTAAGGAAGATTGAAAGCCGGATGACCAAGGAAGCATTCCTTGAAGAGCTCGTTGTTCCTTGACTTCTCCTTGAGGGAGATGACATCTCCTACGTTGATCTGGTAGGAAGGGATATCAACCTTCTTGCCATTTACGAGGATGTGTCCGTGTGTAACGAGCTGGCGGGCAAGTCTGATTGAATTGCCGAAACCAATGCGGTATACAGCATTGTCAAGTCTTCTCTCAAGAGAGATGACGAGAGCATCGCCCGTGTTCATGCTGGACTTAAGAGCCTTCTCGAAATATCTGTGAAGCTGCTTCTCGAGAATGCCATAGTAGCCCTTGAGCTTCTGTTTCTCAGTCAGCTGCCTGCTGTAATCGGTAGGCTTCTTCCTTTTTGCGAAAGCAGGGGAGTTAGCCCTGTCCATTGCCTTGGGGTGACCACATACATTAACCCCGAGTCTTCTGCACTGCTTGAATCTAGGACCTGTGTACCTTGCCATAGATTTTACCCTCCAGTAAACAAGTGTCAGTTTTGCGCTGTGTCAGCACAGCAGCATTAATCTACGGCAGAGTGGGGCTCTGTGTCAATTATTAACGAAAGTTCCTGCCCACAAGCAGTTAGCGCTCATTCCCATGCAACGGAGAAAGAGAGTGGCGTATTCAGAAGCAGGAAATCGATGATTGGGAAGGTGAACACTGCCGTATTGGTTCCCGCAATCCTGCAGCCATCTGCTGCTGTTATTGTGCCAGGGACATTTATATTGATTTCCATAACTCCATTCGTAATAGCTTCCGGGCCGTCTTCTCCGAGGAGGAAGTAGATCATATCAAGGTAGTCCGCTTCGCTCATGCCCTGATTGTATTCAGGACCGTATACCTCGAAATTCTGATCGGCAAGGAATGGGACGATTGCTTTCAGTTCCGGGTAATTGTTTATATCAAGATAGAATGAAAGACTATCATCTGACAATGTGAAGAGGCTCTGGTTCTCCGCGCCCATTTCTGATAGCAGTGCGCTGATGCCACTGAAGGAGAATGATACTGTATATCTGTTATCACCAAGGCTTTCCCATTCTGTTCCGGAAACGGCCCCTGCTTTATCAAGCTGGGAAGCATAGCCTCTTATCGCGCTGTCCATCATTGATTCATTGTTTTCCGGCAGGAACTCAGCAAAATCCTCAAGCACATCAATGAAGAACTGCTCCACATGTATGTCTGTATAGCTCTTGCCGGAACCGTCTTTGTTCACATCAAGCTGTTCCGTGACCTGGCAGCCTGCCAGAATGAAGATGAGTGCAAGTATGATCAACAGGTATTTTCTCATGCTCTGAGCATACGTCATTATCGGGGGAGACACAATTGGAGAATATGTGTGGACAATACTCCGATAATCATGATAATTATTGAATCAGGTAAGATAAATGACAAAACGGTTACTATCTGTTAGTTTTCTTCTGCTTTTTGTCGCTGTGCTCCATGCGGCTCCTCTTTCACTTGAGGCCATTGCACATCCATCATCGGTGAGTCTTTCATGGAATGAAGCAGAGGGTGCTGTCTTTTATGATATTTATAGCGGTGAGGATTTCATCGTGCGTCTTGACAGCAGCAGCCGTTGCTACGATGTTAGGAACCTTCTTTCTGACACACGCTATGATTTTTCCATTGCTGCCCGTACTCCAGATAATGAAACGCTTGATGCAGCCTTTGCAAGTGCGACGACAACCAGCTGGGATGGCATTTATGAATGGATAAACCAGACTGACACCGATAATCATGGCAGAGTAAGAAGCCTCCGGATCAGGATAGAAACGGCATATGACTCTTCTGTTGGCCAGTACCATAATGTATATATGTATATGGAGGATGGTTCCGAAGTGAAGATCTTTCCTCTTTATTCATTCGGCGATCCTTCTTCCGGCGAGTGGGTTGATTATGATGGCGATAGCGTTGCTGCTGTCTCCTATCGACTTAATGCGGAACGGTTCAACACTTCTCCATTCACACCGGGACGCTGGCGTGTTGATAAAGTTGTGATTGACTATGATTCAAGTTCCGCTTACATTCAGACAAGCGCCTTGGGGCTTGTATTCGAGACAGTCTCGGGTTATGAGCTTTATATTGAAGATGGCGTGATGAAGCTGTCCTTCTATACCGAAGGGACTGGGATCGTGAACGGGATTCTCTTCAAGAACCCGAATCCCGGGGAGGGGGATGCCTTCATTCTCACACGGATAGAATAGGAGGTCCCCGTTTGATAGCTGACCCAAACAAGAAGACTCTCATAATAGTCGAGTCGCCGACTAAGGCCAGGACTATTTCGAGATTCCTTCCCCCGTCATGCCGCGTTATCGCATCGATGGGACATATTGCTGATCTTGCGCCAGATCCAAAGACTGGAAAGTACGGAGTCGATGTCGATCATGGCTATGAGCTTGAGTATGTGATTGATGATAAGAAGAAGGATCTGATCAAGGAGATGAAGACCCTTCTCAAGGATTCGGAACAGCTTGTGCTTGCTACTGATGAGGACCGTGAAGGGGAGTCCATTTCGTGGCATCTGATGAATGTGCTCAAGCCTAAGTGCCCGGTTTATAGAATGGTTTTCCATGAGATAACGAAAACCGCGATTCTCAATGCATTCTCCTCATGCCGTGAACTTGATATGAATCTTGTCCATGCACAGGAGGCAAGAAGGGCTGTTGACAGATTGCAAGGCTATGGCATCTCACCGATACTTTCAAGGAAGCTGGCTGGGCGCTATTCGGCAGGCCGTGTGCAGTCACCCGGACTTAAACTGGTTGTAGAGCGTGAGAAGGAAAGACGCGCATTCAAGGAATCTGGTTACTGTTCCGTAGAAGCAGAGATGACCGCGGGCGGGGTCTCTTTCGGGGCCAGGCTTAAATCAATCGGAAGTGAAACGGTTGCTGTCTCGCAGTCATTCGACCCGGAGACTGGAGATCTGAAGAAAGGTGCTGTCGTACTTACCGAGGAGAGGGCTGCCGCAATCGCGGCAGAGGTGAAAGGCCGTGAAGCGATGGTCTTCAGCGTTACCAATCAGGAGAAGATCCAGAAGCCTGCAATACCTTTCACTACCTCTACGCTACAGCAGGATGCTGCACGCAAGATGAGGAAAAGCGTAAAGGAAGTCATGTCACTTGCCCAGCAGCTTTATGAGAAAGGTTTCATAACATATATGCGAACGGATTCTCCTACGCTTTCCACAGAGTGCATCAATGCAGCGCGAGTGCAGGTTGAGGAGATTTTCGGACAGGATTTCCTTTCTTCGAAACCCCGTAATTACAAGGCTTCGTCAGAGATGGCACAGGAAGCCCATGAAGCTATACGTCCTGCGGGTGACCATTTCAGAAAGCCATCGGAGACAGGCCTCTCCGGAGATGCGCTGCAGCTGTATACGATTATATGGAAACGAACGCTCGCAACGCAGATGAAGGAAGCGGAGAAGAGCACTACAACGGCTATACTCACTATTGATGATTATACGTTCACAGCCTCCGGTACCACGATCCGGTTCCCCGGCTTCCTGAAGCTTTATGAGGTATCTACGGATGAGGAGACAAAAGAGAGCGAGGAGGGTGTGCTTCCGCTGCTTGTCAGCGGAGAGAATGCATTGATCTCTGATGCTGCCTCGAAATCCCATATGACGAAGCCACCTGCACGTTACACTGAAGCCAGCCTTGTTCAGAAACTTGAGAACGAGGGAATCGGCAGGCCTTCCACATATGCCTCCATCATCTCAACGCTTATTGACCGTAAGTATGTTGTGCGTCAGAGCGGGCAGCTTGTACCTACTTTCACGGGATTTTTCGTTGATTCGTTCCTGGAACTCACGTTCCCGGATTACATTGATACGGCTTTCACCTCAAAGATGGAGGAAGGACTGGATAAGATTGCAGGTGGAAACGAGAGCAAGACCGAGTATCTTGACTCATTCTGGAAGGGAAAGGGAGTGTTCCCCGGACTCGACTCGGATCTGCAGAAGATATCATCAACAGTGCGGAAGGCCGATGTCTCGACACTGCAGATACCAGGGCTTGAATACTCTTTCACTGTGAATGGCACAACGGTCGGATATTCCATCAGGATCAGCAAGTTCGGGCCGTATCTTGCTTCTGACTTCTTTGATAATGAAGCAGGGAAGGACCGAATGGCCTCTATTGATCAGAGCCGGTATTTCCCCGGTACTTTCACGGATCATGATGCCATGGTGATACTGTTCCCTGACACGGCTGATGTCGCCATTGCGGATGGAGTTGTCATTTCCGATGGAAGGTTCGGCAAATATCTTAAGACCGCGGATGGCCGCAATGTGATGATTCCCCGGCCCTTCAGAAACAGCATAACGGCGGAGCTTGCTGCTCTTATTGTTTCACTCCCGAAGACAATAGGGAAGGATGATGCGGGGAATGATGTCCAGCTGCTGGCTGGTCCATATGGATTCTATGCGAAATACAAGGATAAGAATGTTCCGGTAGAAGATCCATTCCATCCCGATATGTCAGAGATAGTTTCGCATGCAGACAGCATCAGGAATGGAAAGACCGCGCTCGCTGATTTCGGTGAACATGATGGGAAGCCCTTGCAGATTCTCAAGGGAAGGTATGGTGCGTACATCAAGTGGGGAGACAAGAACATCTCCATTCCGAAAGCAGAACAGGCTTCGGTGGCCTCGATGTCCCGTGAGCATGCCATAGAGCTGCTTGAGGCAGAACCGGAACAGCTTAACTCGGTAAAGGACTTCGGAGATTACAAGGGAAGGGATCTTCTGCTCATGAATGGCCGTTACGGGCTTTATCTGAAGTGGGGAGATAAGAACTGCGCAATCCCGAAAGATGAGCGTGAGGCTGCCAGGGATATGTCTGTGGAAAGGGCAAGGGAGATTGCCGAGGCCGCACCGGAAAAAAAGGCTGCGGGGCGGAAAAGGACATACGCAAAAAGAACGTAAGAAAACAGGGCTGTGGCCCTGTTTTCGCATATAATCTGATTATGGAAAAGAAAGATATGATTGAGGATCTCTCACTTCTTCTTATGTATTTGACTGCTTTCACTGAGAAAGCCGGAGACCAGACTGTTCTTCGCACATGGAAGAATTATTCCTTCGAGGCTGTTGACTCTCTGGTGGACAAGGCTCTCATCTCAACCCGGCACGGTAACAAGAGCGCTTATATTTCAGAAGAAGGTGTACGCAGGGCAAAAGATATCGCTGTGAGACTGGGGATTGAAATCTGATAATCAGGGTGACGTATTCAAGTGTCTATGGATCCTCCATGGAATATGCCGAGCACCTCGCTTTCCGGCTGGGGCTTCCTGCGGAGGATATCATCAGGGCGGAAGTTGGTGACGCTTCTCTTCTGATCCATTTCGGTGGTCTTTATGCTGGCACGATGGCAGGCCTTTGCAAAGCTGTGAGGAAACTTCCACCTGAAGCTCTTCTTGCTGCTGTATCAGTGGGGCTTGCAGATCCGTCAAAACCAGAAAATGCGGCAAAAATCGATGCCGATATACTACGTGCGGTTCCGGAAGAAATGCAAAATCGACTGCGTATTTTCCGCCTCAGGGGACGTATGGATTATCCGGGGCTTTCCACTAAGCACAGGGCGATGATGTGGATGCTCTGCCGATGGATTGGACGAAAAACGGAAAAAAGCGATGAGGATCAGGCCATTCTTGACACCTATGGCTCTGTCATCGATCTCATGGATTTCTCTTCGCTTGACCCGATAGCGGCATTTGCCGCGACTTACAGATAAAGCCCCATTCCTTTCCGGAACGAGGCTTCTGCTTCTCTTCCTTCTTATGATCCTGAGCAGATTCGAACTGCTGACCTTCCGCTTAGGAGGCGGACGCTCTATCCAGCTGAGCTACAGGATCGCTGAAGTTCTGTAAGTCGAGTGACAAAATACCTTTTTCTGGCATTATTTGCAAGCGCCTTCTGAATATTGGCCGATCAAATATGGTTTCAAGAGAAGCTTTTGAGCCGGAATGAATAGGGACGATTCATCCAGTTTCACAGAATTCGTTGCTCTATTTTCTTTTCTGTTATCAAGAAAAGGAAATTTTCTTAAATCATTCATCTTGGCATGTGTTTAAGTATTGTATGATTATGCAATTTGCTGTATAAGGTACTTAACTTTTTCCTTGTTCACATCAGGAGGTGGATTTATGAGAAAAGCGATAGCTCTTCTGCTTGTTGCTTTTGTCTGTCTTGCAGGCGTAGCAGCTGGCGGCTCGGGCGAAGGAAGCTCGGGCGATACATATAAGATCGGTTTCATTGGACCTCTCACAGGCGACAATGCGAACTATGGAATCAGGTGCTCCAATGCGGCACGTCTGGCTGTTGAGGAAATCAATGCGGCAGGCGGTGTTGACGGGAAGATGCTTGAACTGATTGCTGAAGACAGCGAAGGTACTGTAGATAAGGCTCTTGCATCCTATGAAAAGCTTGCTTATATGGATGAGGTCTGCGCAATTATCGGGCCTGTGTTCACTTCTCCTGCTCTTGCTGTAGCACAGCGCTGTCAGGAAGATGGCATTGTCATGATTTCCCCGTCTGCTACGCATAAGGATGTCACGGCACAGCCGGCAACGAATCCTGATGAGCTCAACTATGTTTTCAGAACAGTTCCTTCCGATGCTCTCCAGTCTGAGGTTGCGGGACACTATTTCTATGAGGTTCTCGGGTACAGGAAGCTTGCCTCTCTTTATGCTATGAATGATTACAGCCAGGGTCTCGCTCTTGGAATGAAGGAAACATTCGAGGCTCTCGGTGGTGATGTCGTTGCTGAGGAGACATGTATGGTTGGAGATAAGGATTTCAGAACACAGCTCACACAGATCAAGGCTGCTGGTCCTGAGGCAATTTATATTCCTAACTATACTGTTGAGGATGCGCAGATTCTCGAGCAGGCTGCACAGCTTGGCGTGAATGTCAGATTCCTCTCTAGCGATGGATTCTCTGATCCTGAGATTTACAACCTTGCTCCGGATTTCACTGATGGTGTTATCTATGTTGGTCCTGCACAGGCTGAAGCCTCAACAATCCTTACGGATTTCCAGGCAGCATATGCAGCGGCATACAATGGTGATGCACCTGACTCTTTCGCAACAAACAGCTATGATGCAACATACATCCTCGCTGCAGCTCTCGACAGGGCTGGCTCTGCTGATACAAAGCTTGTCCGCGATGAGGTTGCCGCCACAAAGGATTTCCAGGGTGCTAACGGAACGATGAATTTCGCAGCCAATGGAGACCTTGTTGCAAGCCAGGGTGTCTATGAAGTCGATGGTATCACACCTGTATACGTAGGTTCTTTCCAGGTCGTGGATGGCCACATCGTACAGGTTGACTGATTCAATCTAATAAAGGACAGTACTGTCGGAAGGCTTTTGCTTTCCGGCAGTTTGCTGTTTAAGCATCATGGAGGAGTAAGTGGGAACACTAACACTTTACATGCAGTACATTGTGAACGGTCTGACGCTGGGTGCTATCTATTCGCTGATTGCGCTTGGCTATACGATGGTGTACGGCATCCTCAAGTTCATTAACTTCGCCCATGGCGATATCCTCATGGTGGGAGCCTTCATCGGTCTCATCATATACAATGCGCTGACTGGCGGTGAGTCCGCTGACCCTGGAGCATGGACAATCATTGCGTTCTTTATTTCCATGATTGCCAGCATGGGCTTCTGTGCGGTCCTTGGCATGGCTATCGAGCGCATCGCATATAAGCCGCTGAGAAATGCGAACAGGCTCGCACCTCTTCTTTCAGCAATCGGCGTATCATTCATTCTCTCCAATGGAGCGGCCTGGATTTTCGGTACACAGTCACGCCGTTTCCCGTATCCGTTTGAGAATGAGCCTATACATCTCGGGGCAATTACCATCACACCGCATCAGATTGTAATCATCGTTGTTTCTGTTGCGATGATGATTCTTCTTACATCTTTCGTAAGCAAGACAAGGATGGGCAAGGCCATGAGAGCCTGCTCTCTTGATCAGTCTACCAGTATGCTGATGGGCATCAATGTGAACAGGGTCATCTCGCTTACGTTTGCAATTGGCAGCGCGCTTGCCGCTGTTGGCGGTATTCTTGCAGCCTTCGATTTCCGTGTCTATCCATCCATGGGTACGATGACCGGACTTAAGGCTTTCGTCGCCGCTGTCATTGGTGGAATCGGAAATATTCAAGGGGCGATGATCGGCGGTGTCCTTCTTGGGATACTTGAGGCCGTAGGTGCACCTTTACTGCATATTCCGAACGGCATGAGGGATACAGTTGCCTTTGCCGTTCTCATTCTGGTCCTTCTGGTCAAACCAGATGGAATACTCGGCAAGAACGAGAGGGAGAAGGTCTGATATGCTTAATTTCTTCCAGCTCATTCTCATTTACGCAGGAATCTATGCCATCATGGCTATCGGGCAGAACTGTATCACAGGTTATACTGGAATGCTTTCTCTATGCCATGCTGGTTTCTTCTGTATCGGAAGCTATGCTACAGCTATCATGTGCAAGACATTCGGCCTCTCTTTCTGGCTTTCTCTGCCTGTTGCAGCGATAGCAACCGGAATCGTGGGGCTTATTATCGGAATACCAACGCTCCGTCTCAAGGGTGATTACCTTTGTATAGCTACGCTTGGTCTTGGTGAAATCATCAGGAACGTGGCCACGAATCTCAATCCTGTCGGATACAACAGCATCCCGCGTGCCACGCTTTTCGGATATCAGTTCGCATCCCGCAACAAGGTCGCGTTCATTATACTCATCTGGGCATTCGTCCTGATTTTCTACATCCTTTTCCAGCAGCTGGCGCATAGTCGTCTTGGAAGGGCAATGATTGCTGTCCGTGAGGATGAGGTTGCGGCTCAGTCGAATGGTATCAATGTCACTAAGTACAAGATAAGCTCTTTTGTCCTTGGTGCTGCTGTCGGCGGTATTGCCGGATGTCTGCAGACTGCATATACGCTTACTGTCCAGCCCGGTTCCTACACGTTCATGGTTTCTGTTATGGTTCTGTGCACAGTTGTCCTTGGAGGCATGGGCAATGCAAAGGCCGTAATCCTGGGGGCGTTCATAATCCAGTTCATCTCATACCTGCCACAGCTGACAGGCCTTACGAATGTCATTCCTGCACAGGCAAAGCAGATTATCTATGGTCTTCTTCTTGTTATCATGATGCTCTGCCGTCCGCAGGGAATACTTGGTCGCGATAAATTCCGCTACGGCGATCCTCGTACAAGAAAGGAAAAGCTCCATGATTTCTTTGTCCGTTCCGGAAAAAGCGCAAAGGGAGGTAAGGCATGAGGATTCTTGAAACCCAGCACCTTACCCGTGAATTCGGTGGTGTCATTGCTGTCAATGATGTTGATTTCCATGTCGAGAAAGGTCTTGTAACGGGACTTATCGGTCCGAACGGTGCAGGAAAGACAACGCTTTTCAACCAGATCACTGGTGTTGATAAACCAACAAGTGGCCACATCATCTTCGATGGCGAGGATATAACAGGGCTCCCCGCGTGGAAGATAAGCCGCATGGGAATTGCAAGGACCTTCCAGAATATCAGGCTGTATAAGGAACTCACTGTGGTTGAGAATGTGATGATGGGACTGCATTTCAAGGTGGGGCAGGATCCATTCCATCACAGGTTCGCCCAGGCTCTAAAGAGCTATCTCTTCGCTGCTAAGGAAAACAGAGAAGTGTACAGAAGGGCTATGGAGTGGCTTTCTTTCTTCGAAATGGATGAGCATGCTCAGGATTTTGCTGGCAGCCTGCCATATGGAAAACAGAGAGAGCTTGAGATTGCACGTGCTCTTGCCGCGGATCCAAAGCTTCTTTTCCTTGATGAGCCAGCTGCAGGTATGAATCCTGCGGAGACTGCACATCTCATGGCAGTTGTGGATAAAATACGTGGGCTTGGTGTCACCGTTGTGCTTATAGAACATGATATGAAGCTTGTCATGAACATCTGTGACAACATCACGGTTCTCAATTTTGGCATGAAGATCGCGGAAGGCACTCCGAATGAGATCAAGCATGACAAGGGAGTCATTGAAGCATACCTTGGCAAGGAAGAGGAGGAGTAAGATGGGAGAGATACTGAAGATAGATGGTATTTCCGTCTCGTATGGCAACATCAGGGCTCTTTCCAGTGTCTCCATGAGTGTCGATGAAGGCGCTATTGTGTCACTGATAGGTGCCAATGGAGCCGGCAAGTCAACGCTTCTTAATGCCATTGTGGGTCTTGAACCGCTGAAAGAGGGCAGCATTACATTCGCTGGGGAGGAAATATGCAAGGCAAAGCATCATGGTGGCCTGACAACAGACCTCATTGCCCGTCGTGGAATCTCTCTGGTACCGGAAGGAAGGCGTGTCTTTGCGGATATGACTGTTGAAGAGAATCTTGACATGGGGGCATTCATGGTCCGTGATCAGGAGCTGATCA
>CASFLH010000038.1 GCA_949295505.1 uncultured Spirochaetales bacterium
ACCTTTTCATCAATCAGCTGAAGCGTGTTGTTGAGCGTATCCTCAACGAACACCTCGGCGAAATCGGCACCGCTGGAAAGCGCGGTGTCGAGAGCCTCCTTGACAAGGGCTTCATCAATCAGCATCCCATCTTCTCCTTCCAGCCTCTGGTCGCCTTGCATGTGAGGCTGTCCACTTCCAGTCTGAAGACAAGAATCGCGCTCATTAGCCGCTCATCATAACCGAAGTCGCCTCTGCCATAATGGTCCATCAGCAGGTCAATCGCCCTCTTCCTCTCCTCATCACCCTCAACGAGGGAAATGGTCCCTTCCCCGATGATCGAGGCATAGTCCATGTTGCATGTCCTCTTGACCTCGTCCATGAAGAGGGAGTGCTCCCCTTCCAGCTCGAACGAACAGCGCGGATCCTTTTCGATGAGTTCGTACAGAAGACCCCTGCGGTTCTTGTGGAAATAGAATATGCGTCTACCATCGACCTTCTCATAGCCGAAGCACAGCGGAACGATATAAGGCAGGCTATCCGTGTTCATGCAGATTCTCAGGACCTGGCTGTCCTGGATGCATTTCTCTATTACGGAATCATCTGCACTGCAGTCGCGGTCAAGCCTTCTCAAGGGATGCCTCCTTCCGGGAAACGAAGTAGATGATCGTGAATCCGATGGCGAACATGAGAATCGACAGCGGAATCTCCCAGCCGGACGGAGTACCTGGATAGACGGTATACAGCGAACCGATGAGGAAACCCATGATCATCATGTAGGTAAGCTGCGGAAAGCGCTGCATGCAGATTTCCAGAATCCTCGTCAGAAGAATGACACCAAGTATGAAGCCGAGCACAAAGGGGATCAGGGCGATGATGTTCAGCTGGGCGATTGCAAGCATGACGTAGTCGTATGTGCCGAGAAGCAGCAGAAGATAGCTCGTGCTGATGCCGGGAAGAATGAATCCCACGGCAACCACGATTCCGGTGACAATCTGCAGGAGGAATGTAGCGACGCTCATCTCGAGCGAGACGTCATCCCCTCCCATGGGAGGAAGGTATGCCATGGCGACGACGACCGCGACACCTATGATGAAGCTGAGAGCATACTTCCAGTTCAGTCTTTCTATCTTCGCGGTCTTGTAGAGCATGGGAAGCGAACCAAACACGAGGCCTATGAAGAAGAACATGGAGACCACGGGGAACCTGTCAATGACAGAGGAGATGGGACTTGCGCAGATGACGATTCCAAGAATCGCAGGCAGACCGAACTGTATCAGATACAGGGCATTGCCCTTCCAGTCCTTGAAGAATGAGCTGACGGAGCTTATGAGCCTGTCGTATATCCCTAGAACCATCGCCATTGATCCGCCGGAGACTCCGGGGACCATCATGGTCGATCCTACTATGAAGCCCTTCAATATCAATGAAAACGAGAACATGTGTCAGAATATACAACAAACCGTGAGATAGTTGCCACCCTTCAGGGTGGTCAGGTGAATCACGGCATCATCTGAAGAGGCACATTTCTCTTGATTAAAGGGATCAATTGCTAACAAACAGAAATCTAGGTCTTGGAACAACTTGACTGAAGAGTCTTGAGTTTACGTAGACAACAATAGAGGCTGTGTCAAAAGCCTAGACTTTTGCAACAGCCCCTTCACTTCGGATGTTCAATGTGATGGAACTCAGCGCTCCCAACCGATGTTGAAGCGGATGGTCAGTGCATCGACATCCTTCTCTCCAAGCACATCGCCGAACTCGTTCCAGTAGTAGGCGACCTCGCAATGAATGACATTGAAGAGATTGATTCCTCCTCCAATGGAGACGTAACCGCCATTGAGTCCTGCCCTGAGCTCGAATGCCTTGAACATCTGCAGCTCGACACCGGCCTTCAGCCTCATGAGGAAGTTCGTCGTGCTGAAGTCGTCGACAAGACCGATCACATCGACGACATCGATTGCAATCGTCGGATCGAGAATCCACTCGAACCAGCCAAGATCAGGAGCCCATCCGAGACCGACACTGTAGTTCACGGGAGACTTCATCACGAATTCGGATTCACCGAAGACGTCAGTGAAGGCGCCCATGTAGTCATCGGCAAGGCTGTTGTAGTCTGTAACGACGTAATTGAATCCGCCATTGATAAGATGGATGTTGGAAACGACGTTCGCGATGGTGAAGCCGAACGGGAAGTTGATGTTGACTCCGACTGTAAGAGGTACGGCCCATCCGATTGCGACAGGGTGTGAACCGAGGATATCGGTCGGCTTGCTTCCTTCACCGAATGCATCGGCGAAAGTCCTTATGCTTACAGCTTCCATGAAGGCTCTCATCTGCAGCGCAGCGGATACACCGACATCGAGATTGATCGCGCTGTCACGGAAGAATCTGAATCCTAGTCCGAACGTAGCTGCGACATCGACCTGAGGAATGACGCTCAATGCCGAAACCCCATATGTGTTGTATGTGTTGAGATTGATCTGGGAATCGAGTCCGAAGGCGAATCTTCCAAGCTTCATCCCGACACCGGCATCGATCGTGGCAAGTCTGTTCCTTCCACCAGCGGTCAAGGTGTTCACGAACGAATCGAGCAGGTCGCCCGTTAGGAAATCCTGATCAGTAAGCTTTCCCGGATCGTCGACAAGGGCATCTGAAAGACCGCTGTCGACATATACGTCCTTTATGTTGTAAAGCGTCAGGGATACATTGGGAAGATTGAATACGAGGCCCTTCTCACCAAGAGACGCCGGATTCATGTAAAGCGCATCCTGGTTGTTGAATACGGCAAGACCGGCTCCACCCATTGAACTGACTCTAGCGCTTGTCTTGGTGAACGGCGCATTCAATGCCGAATACACGGGGTCTCCGACAGGATTGAATGTCGTCGTGGCGAAAAGAGCACCGCATGAAATTACAACTAGCAAGACCGAAACAATTGTTCTTCTGGAATTCTTCATGCCTGCACCTCCTGTGAGCCATCGCCATTTGATGAATTCGTGAACGACTGTATCAGCTCCGAGATGTTCGGAATGCTCAGGACACTTGTCGAACCGGAAAGAGCGTTCGTGACATTTGAGAGAAGCGTCAGGTCGTCCATGATCGCAATCACTTCATCCTTCTTCATGAGTTCGCTCATGTCCTCATTCTCATTCTCCTTGAGCACGTTGGCGGCATTCGCGACGGAGGATACCAGATTGGTGACCATCTGTACCTGCAGGACCTCGGCCTTTGACAGGGATTCGGCCTGTGTGGACTTGGATGCCAATTCTTCCTTCAATGTATCAAGGACTTCCTTGATCTCAGCAGGCATTTTAGAATCTTCGCCATCGCCGCCTCTCATACTATCTGTTATCTGGCTGATAAGAGAATTGGTCAGAGCCATCGTACCTTTCGCAGCATTACTCTGCTCCTGGGGAGCCTCCTGTGACATCGAATCGACAAGGTTCTTGGTACCGGATGTACTGCCGAGAGCGCTTCCAAGACTCGCGTAGAGCTCCTCCTTTTCCTTGTCC
>CASFLH010000039.1 GCA_949295505.1 uncultured Spirochaetales bacterium
ACAAAAGAAATTTTCTATATTTGGCTTGACATATACTGATGATAATAATAACTATGCGAAAATAGCAACTAAACTTACTAACTCAATATATCAAATCAAATTACATACGAAATCACTAGTTGATAAAATAGAGTTTAGGTTTCTACCTCTTCTTTCACTATATGCTTCTATTGGTTCTGGTTTTTGTGGCAATCTTAATATCTCGATTCTTATCAAACAAATATGAGGAGAGTGTAGAAAAGATTGCCAGAATAATACTACATCGGGAGAAACTCTTCATGCAGATTGTGCGCAGCAATGATGTATTATAAAAGAGCAGAGGATTGGCCTGGAGCGTTGTTTACCATTTATTTGGGTGCGCTCCAAGAACACGCCAATCATTTCATACTTGTCCATTTTATTCTCGTCAGATGAATCTAAAGCAAAGAATACCTGACAAACAGGAATGCCTGAGGAATGAATCTCTGGGCTCCCTGCTCATTCTGATAATTCCACTTGTAAGGCAGATATACATCAGCTCCTATAGCAAGATGGGAGCTGAATCTGTATGAGGCAGATAAGCCTAATGCAAGGGTGTACTCCATTATGTTCTCTTCCTCTCGCCAGTCTTCATTCACCGTGTCTATGGAATTCTTATTGAAAGCGATGCCATGCATGCCGTGCATCATGAAATCCATATTTCCTCCAAGGGAAAGTCCATAATCAGCAATATATTCGGAGCCGATTGAGAATTTCAGGGTATCCGGACCTTCTGGATATCCTGAAAAACCGATTTCACTCCCTCCTGTGATTTTATGTCCCAGGATCCAATCGTAGTTGTAATCCCTGCCATCTTCACCGAGTTTGGCTCTGTTCAGATACAGATATGGCATTGTGTACACAGCTTCCGCATATGAATGCAGATAATCATCATTGACAATAGATGTATTCTGTACATTCAGGAGGAAACCAAATGCATTTGGCATGAAATTTCCTTTCTCATATGAAAGCTGGAACTGGTCCATTACAGCTTCGAAATGAATCATCCAGGAGGGAAGGAATGACCAGGATATGTCAAAGCCGAGCATGTTATTTGCTTCATCGCCAGGCCTTAGTGCCGCGTCCTCTGAGAAATTGTTAAATGAATGCGGAATCATCATAGGGATGAAAACTCTCCAGTCAAAAATGCTGTCAGACTGGAACAAGCTGCCGATTGTAGCCGCAAAGATAAGATTGTCTGTCGGTGAGAATTCGAATCTGTGCGCGGCTCTTATCTGATGATTGCCGGACATCTGGAATGGTGCAAAAGTCAGAGGGTCAATCTGTTGGTCAAAATGCGTTATATCCAGATAATAGCTGAAGAGATCCGAATAGAATGTCACCCTTGCGTATTCTTCATAGCTGTAATTATCAGAAATGAAGAGGTTCCCGGTAACTCCATGCCCATATGATTGCCTGTTCCTTGCAAGCTGGAAATTGAACCAGTCATTGCCGACGGAGATTCCAGCCTTGAATGGCTGATAAGACTGTGTAAGATGCTTGAGAACGCCAAGCTTCCCATCTTCAATGGATACTAGAGTGTAGAAGTTCGTCCAGTGTTCCATAGGATCGGCGGCTGCCATCATCGGGTCTTTTTCCATGAATTCAAGGTACAAATCCGCAGTGCTGGCAAATGAGGCGTTGACGGAACCTGCAATCATGGGATCAATATCGCGATATGGCACAAAGAATTCATAGCTGTCTATGGTTCCATGGAGCAACGCATTGGCACCGCCGTAGATATCAACATCAAAATTCAGCGAACCTTCATTATATATAGAGTTCTCGCCTTTGAGTGTGTTTACCAACTCTGATTTCTTCTCAAGGATAGCCGTGGAAGATGAAGCAGGAATACGATCCAGTGCGGATATCAGTTCATTTGCAGAGACAGGAGTCACTGCAGGATATCTTACTCCTGCCGCCTGGCAAAGGAGCATTACGTTCTTATATTCTTCATCCTGAAGGTCATAAACTCTCTGTGCTGCTTCTGAAGAAAAGGCCGGGCACAATACGAAAAGCAGCAGTATGGATATGATGAGTTGTATTCTTGCTTTCATATGGAGATTCTCTCTTTTAAATCAGATTGCATCAACCGGAAGAACGGCGCAGATAGGTTCAAGATGAACCTTTTTTCGATTAATTTAATTGTCTTAAATGAGAAAAAATATACTTATTATCCATAAAAAAGAGAGGTACTTGAAGAAAATGTTGATTTATATGTGAAATAACCACATATTATTTACAAGGAGAAGGGCTGATGCTTATTAGATTTGCTGTTGAGAATTTTCTATCTTTCAAGGATAAACAGGTGTTTTCAATGGTGGCTGCAAAACATACCAGGCATCCGGAGCATATAACTGATGTCGGGGGTAAGCGTATATTGAAGGGTAGTTTTCTTTTCGGAGCAAATGCTTCTGGGAAGTCTAATTTCATCAAAGCTGTCGCAGCAGCAAGGCATATTATCTTCTCTGGTCTTTCCGGGATGGACAGAAAGTATTTCAGGCTGGATCCTTCATTCGCTGCCAGGCCTGGATCATTCCAGTTTGATATATACTCGAACGGGAATTTCTATTCATACGGATTTGCTTTTTCTTATTCAGATAATATGATCATCTCCGAATGGCTGTATAGAATAAACGGCAATAATGAGGTATGCATATTTGAGCGTCTGATTGAGGATGGTCACACTGTAATCCATACTGGTGCAAAACTCAATGAGGATAACCAGTATCGTTTCAGAATATATGGTGAAGATATTAATAATACCAAGACACTCCTCCAGGACATCTCCGAAAAAGAGATTGTGAAGGATGATGATTTCAAGGCTTTCAGAGATGTCTGGAAGTGGTTCGGTGAATTGGTGATTATCTTTCCTGATATGCCTCTCGGGCTAAATACCTGGAGAAGCCTGGTATCTGATAACCGAGTTTATCAGATGGTTCGGACCTTTGACACTGGTATCAGATCTGTTTCAATCGAAGAGCAGTCTTTGGATAAGATCCTGAGCGGAACACCTGAGCGGATAAGAGAAAGGTTCTTTGATGATGTTGAAAGGATAATCAAGACAGGAGAGAGAAAAGGGACGAATATCATACTGGGGGATGATCTCTATTCATTTGAGATGAGAGGCAATGAGCTGGTGGCTTTCAAGCAGCTTATGGATCATGGCAATCCCGATGAGCTGTTTTCATTTGACGATGAATCAGATGGAACAAAGCGGTTGTTTGATCTGCTGCCTTTTGTTACTGCTGTTAAAGAATCTGGTGTGATATTGATTGATGAGATAGACCGCAGTTTCCACACAAATCTGATAATCAGGTATATCGAATTGTTTTATGACAATACAAAGAATCTGAATATGCAGCTTATCGCCACGCTTCATGATGTAAATCTGATGGATATGGATATTATCAGGCAGGATGAAATCTGGTTCATACATAGAGATGAGATTACCAATGCTTCGGATATGTATTCACTGAATCGATTCCAGATCCGATTCGACAAAAAAGTTATCAAGGATTACCTGATTGGGCGATTCGGTTCAGTCCCATTGTTTGGTCAGATGGAGGAAAACAATGAATAATCCCTATAGATTGAGGTCATCAGATTTGTTCATACGGCTTGATGATGGTACCAATGATAAACCAAGACGTATTGTTTTCCTGTCTGTCGAAGGAAATGAAACCGAAGTGGATTATTTTCGTCATCTTGACAGGTTCGGAACTCAGCTGGGGATTAACGCGATGGTACGAGTCGAGGTAATCAGAAGGAGCAATAATGATACGAGAAGCGATCCTTGGGCTGTTTTCGCATTGCTGGAAGAAATGGTGGATCTTCATGATAATGGTGCGGATGTCTCCCGATTCGCTGAACTTCTCCCTGATGGCTATGATATTGATTTTGTGAGAACATTTCTTCTTGATCCTGACCAGATATCTCTCGCAAAGCGTCAGGATTTTCTGGGTAAGATGCAGGGTAGAAGCATTGATATCGCATATTTCAGATTTGTTTCAGAATGTGATGAACGCGATGATAGTTTCTGTGTTTTGCTTGATAAGGATTCCTCAAGTCATAGTTCTCAGCAGCTGAATGAAATATGGCAGAAGTGCCGGGAGAAGGGATATGGATTCTATCTTTCTTCGCCATGCTTTGAATTCTGGCTGCTCTTGCATTTGTGTGACGTGCAATCAGATTATGCCAATAAGATTGGATTCATAAGGCATAATCCACGTATCTCGAATAGACATACTTTCCTGAGCTATGAGGTCTCTCGCAAAGCAAGGCACGCAAAGAGAATTTCCGAGACTGTCTTCCGGAAAGAATACCTGCCTCGTATTGATTATGCAATCAAGCAGTCTCATGCCTTTGAAACAGATGTGTCCAGTCTCATATCTTCGGAAAATGCGGGGACCAATATCGCTGATCTTGTAACATTCCTTCGTCAGTAAAAGATGCTAAAAGAGGTTGTATTTCAGGGTTACCGTCCACTGGATGTCGAACTGGTTTCCTGGCATGTTGTCGAAGTTGACTGCATAGATGAAGTCTATTGATGAAGAGAGCATCAGGTTGTCAAGAATATAGTATTCGCCATCGAGCCCGATATTATATGTGTATTCAATCTCCCCATTCTCTTCAGGGTCGAAAGGATTCATTGTCGCGAGCCAGCCTGGAACTGCCGTGATTGTTCCGTCATATTTCTTGGCGATGCTGTTTTCATCAGTTACGCCATGGACCATGAAGAACAGCTTAATGCCTGCACTCCAGTCCTGGGGTACTGTATAGGCAAAGCCGGTATAAACCGTAAAAGCATCGGAGCCGAACGGGAAACTCAGGTATTCCCTGTGGTATCGGCCGTTGCTCAGTCTTACAGAACCGACATAATCGAGAGCATAGTTGTATCGTGAATCGCTGTTATAGCTGTCCTTGTGGTACATGAAGGGAGAAGCGTAGACAGTTTCAAGATTGATTGAGAAGTATCCGTTCCCATGCGGAATTGCAGCCCTTGCTCCGCCCATGATTCCCCACATATTGAGAGTGGCATCTTCTGCCGGTGCCTTTGGCTCTCCGCCAACTGAAAGGTCATCGACAGCGAATGAGAGATATAGCTGCAGATTCCTGATGGGGGCGAATTCTATTTCAGCAGAAGCAAGGGAGTTTGCGTTTGCAGGAATGTAGAGCCCATGGAGTATCAGCAGCGGGCTGAATGCCCTGAAATCTATTGTATTATCAGGAGAGTGATACATTATCGCTTCATTCAGTGTCAGCCTCAGCTTATCCCATAGCATCCTGAATTCGAATCGGTGGCCGATGAACATCTGTGTCCCATGAATCTTGTCAGTGAAGCTCTGGTAGTAATTCATCGGATGAGAGAAGAAGCTCACCAGCATTGTGTAATCAAACCAGGAATTGTTTGAAGCTGAGAGGCTTATATAATCGTGATAAGGCAGTGTGTTGCCAAGAATCAGATTGCCCATTATGCCATTGCCCCATGATACCTGTCCTCTGCCAAGCGAGAATGATATGTATTGATTCCCGATGGATATGAATGAATTGTCCGTGATATCCGGATCAATGGAGCCATTGGAAATGAATGGGATGTTTGTTGCGAATGATGAACTGAATCTGTCTTCATCAGCGGAATCCAGGAAGCGATAGACACCATCATCATTAATCCCTCTGGAATTCGTTGCATCCCTGAATCCAAGAGAGATACCGATTCTTCCTGCAAAATAATCGCTGACATATAAGCTGAACTGAGCTCCGATCAGTTTGTCATTAAGTACATCAACAGCCCAATCGCTGCTTGTGTCAAAGTTTTTATTGTTGCTATGCGCTGCCATTGACGGAGTCAGGAAAAGATTGAAATCAGCTGACACGGCAGTTCCATTGCTGCTGGAAAGCTGCTCCTCGATGATTTCATACAGGTGCTTTGCTGCAGTGCTTGATGGAGTGATTCTGTCCAGCTGCTGCCGAAGGTCAGCTTCTGTCCATGGGCGTGCCCCCTGCGGTGCCGCATGACCTTCCATTGTGTATAGCGCATCCACGAATTCATAGATAGGGGATGAGAGCGGAATGATGGCAGCATTTCCGGAGGCATAAATAAGTGATCCTGGTATAAAGAGGATCGCGGCGAGGATGACTGTTATGATTTTCTTTCCTGCTCTCATCTTGAATCTCCGTATCAACGATATCATAGCACTCACTCTTGATTTATCTGTACCATTCAATAGTCTCTTTGAGTTTCTCCGCAAATGGGGAAATGGCAATCGGGCCAAGTTCGTTCTGCAGCTTTGTGTCGTCTATGGCATATCTCAGATCATGGCCTTTCCTGTCTGCAGTGAATTCAATGAGATCCTCCGGCGCATTAAGGAATGAGAGAATCATCTTTATGAGTTTGATATTGCTTATCTCAAAGTTTCCACCGATGTTGTAGACTTCACCGCTTCTGCCTCTGTGGATCACTGCGTCAATGGCTCTGCAGTGATCTTTGACGTATATCCAGTCTCTGACATTCTCTCCAGTTCCATATACTGGGATTGTCTTTCCCGAAAGGGCATTGCTGATGGTTTTGGGTATCAGTTTCTCTTCATGCTGAAAGGGACCATAGTTGTTAGAGCAACGTGAAATCGTCACATCAAGGCCATATGTCCTGTGATACGCAAGCGCAAGAAGATCAGCGGCTGCTTTGGAGGCGCTATAAGGTGAGCTTGGGCGTAGGGGAGATGTTTCCGTGAACTTCAGGTCAGGCCGCGCGAGGGGAAGATCACCATACACTTCATCCGTTGATATCTGATGAAAACGCTGCACGCCATGTATTGCTGCAGCCTCTAGCAGGACTTCCGTCCCCATCACATTCGTCTCCAGAAAAATAGAAGGATTCTCTATCGATCTGTCCACATGGCTTTCTGCCGCGAAATTGACAACCATATCTGGCTTGTTCTCTGCGAATGTTTTTGCAACGGTTTCCCTGTCCCTGATGTCACCTTTGATGAAGCTGAAATTCCTGTGGGGCATCGCTTGCTGCAGATTCTCGATTTTCCCCGCATAGGTAAGTGCATCATAGGCTATGATGCGGTAATCAGGATGGGTATCCAGCATATAGTAGACGAAGTTCGTGCCGATGAAGCCGGCAGCACCGGTGACTAAGATCTTCATACCTTTTTTATATGTCATTTACCAATCATTGTGAATGCATGAATGAAAAAGGGCTGCCATCTGACAGCCCCTTTGGGAATATATGGCGCTCAGAAGCGTGAAGCTTCCTGTATGAATTCCTCCGGATTGATTTCCGCACTGACGGTCACAACGTTCCTTGGTGCAAAAGCCTCAGTTGCGTTCTCAGCTTCTTCCTTTGTGTAGAATGGAAGCACTGCAAAGAAGCAGCCATTCTCGCTGAAAACGAGCGTGTCCTCTCCGAAGGACGCCTCGATAGATTCCTCCGTGAGTCCATCGCGTTCCTTTATCGCGACGACGGAGAGATCGTATGCCATTTGTTCCGCAGCCTTTGATTCCTCTTTCAGGACATCATGGAAGCTGAGAACAGCATCAGGTGTTCCCACAGCAACTTCCTTGATTACCTCTACCGGGACCTCCTTGACGACTTCAACCGGGACCTGGATTTCCCTGATGCGTTCGACAGGAACCTCTACTTCCCTTACGACCTCTACCGGAACTTCCTTGACAACCTCAACAGGAACTTCTTTTATGACTTCTTTGACTTCTGTCTGTGCAGCGGCTCTCGTGCCAGTACCGAATACCTCTGGAGCAACCTTGCCACGGAGCATTGGATCATCTTTCGGCTCTGTATAAAGCGAGCTGTCATATGCATTTGGGGACAGCTTATCTATCGTATCCTTGTATTCAGGCTCTCCTTTCTTTGCCGCCATGACTCCGATCTGAATGAGAATCAGTCCGATAAGCACCGGGAAGAGGCGGGTGAGGACAGAATAAATCTGATCTTCTGTTATCTGATATGCAGGTACGATGAAATTGATGAATACCAGAGTGAATGCTGCCAGCACGATAAGGGTTATCACGATGCTGGTGATAACCAGCTTTGCTGTTTTCGAGGGTTTGGCCATTGATTCCTCCGCGGCGTATTGCATACGCTTTTGCATATTATATCAGTGCTATATGATGATTAGCAAGGAAATATTCGTCAGAAAAACGGCTGTTTTGCACCGAAAACCGCATTTCAGGCCATCAAATGGCACTCCTGGCCTACTTGATGCTGCTTTCAGAGTGCAGTATTCCATAAGCTATGGCAGCTATTATCGGATATGGAATGGATAGTGTTAAGGAAGTTGGGGACAGGCTGAAAGCCGGAGAAGTCGGGATCTTCCCCTGCGACACGATTTACGGACTTTGTGGCATCGCCACTGAGGAAACGGCAGACAGGCTTTATGAGATAAAGAGGAGGCCGCAATCGAAATCATTCATCACGCTGATGACGATGGATGATGTCAGGAGATCACAGCTTTCCGTTCCCGATGACATACTCTCGCGCTGGCCAGCGCCGCTTACCGCGATTCTTGCCTCTCCAGACGGAACGACAGCGGCTGTGCGTGTTCCGGCAGACCCGTTTGTTCAGGCTGTTATGGCCATCTGTGGCCCGGTTTTCTCGACATCCGTCAATTTCTCAGGAGAGAAGAGTCTTCTCACGTTCCAGGATATTCTTCCTGTATTTGAGTCCTCTGTTGATTTCATCGTGAATGCACCGGAGGTGAAAGGAGGAATGGCGTCAACGCTCGTCGACGCCACTCATTATCCATATAAAGTGCTGAGGCAGGGAGCCTACGTCCTCTGAATCATTCTTGCTTCGACGTAGTACCGCTTCTCATTCGCGTGCCCGATGGAGAATGTCTTTCTCGGGAATGCCTTGTCGCGGAGAATTGACTGGAAGAATGTCTCCTTGGAGATATCAGGCAGGATGATGCCGATTGCGCTCTTTCCGGCTAACGCGATGACAGTATCCGTGCCATGGATATAATCAACTTCTCCCTTCTTCTCCTCGAGCATCTCGTCAATCACGCCCTGGATTGTCCAGGCCGGCATCTCGCGTGCTGTGCCTTCAAGCGAATAGGTATAGCACCTGCCTTCGTAGGCGAGCAGGAAGCTTCTGGGTGTATTGTTTATAGTCCTGATGCCATCATCGAGGCTCTTTGCTTCCTTCTTTATGATATTCCCCGCGTGATGCGAGAGTATTTCCTCAAATGCTGTCAGGCTGATAGAGAAGAACGCGCGATGAATCGGTTCAAACTGGAGGCCGGGGTCAAAGATGTTCTCAATCTCCACCAGGGCAAAGCGTGCAGGATGGTTTTCCTGTTCCTTTTCAGAGAGCCCTTTCTTGATATCCTCCCAGCAGCTTTTCGCTGAAGCCAGGCTGTGATTGCCATCGCCCATGGCGAAGAGAAGCGGGTTCTTTGGATCAAGGGTGGCGTGGATTCCTGAAAGCGCATTTCTGATAGCGTCCTTGTCCTGCTCGCTCTCGACAAGGTATCCGGTGATTTGGCCGCCTCCAAGCATCAGAGGGGAATCATAGACTTTCCTGAGGGTCTCCCTTCTTGCTGCAAGCGGTTCAATGACACTCCTTCTGCTGTCGGATATCAGAACCATGATGTGGGGAAGCTCCAGCAGCGCATTCTTCCGGATCTCCTTTCTTGGCGGAATACGCGAGAGGATTGTGCCCTCCGTCGCTCTTATCAGCGAAACCGAATCGGCGGAATAATCATATTCCTCAAGATCCAGTTTCCCTACAAGGCCATATCTGGTTCCTGTCTCCGTGTCTCTCTTCACGAGGATATATGAATCGGGGAATGTCCTGAAAACCCCTGTTTCCAGGTAGCTTTTCATGCTCTTCTCCACATCCTTGATCCTCTCTTCCTTCCCGCTCTCTTCCAGATAGCATTCAGGGAGTATCATCCTGAGTGTTGACGGAGCATCTCCGACTATCCTGTCCGCTTCTTCCCAGTATTCTTTCTGGGAGGTGTACTGATCACAGGCAACGACCGCCCATCGTTCCATGTCTATGCCTTCCTGCGGGAGCAGGATATCGGCAGGAGAGAATCCTAAGTCTTTCATTTCATGTCCTCCGCGGATTATTATATCATGGATGAAGGATCTGGTTATAATCGGCGGAGCGGCACCTGAAAGGCTCTCTCTGGATATGTCAGCATACAGCCGCATCATTGCGGCGGATTCGGGTTATGATACTGCGAAAAGACTCGGGATCATTCCGGATACTGTGGTCGGGGATTTTGATTCCACATCATTTTCGTCCGAGCTTGCAGTTGCGGGCTACATGCCTTGCACGCGTGACAAAGATGACACGGATGCTGCGATTGCCATCCGCGAGGCACGAAGCGATTACGATCTCGTGGGAGGCGGAGAAGGGCGCATTGATCATACGCTTTCACTTTTCGTCGCTTTCCGGACTATTCGTCCACCTCGGCTGTGGCTGATGCGTTCTGATTCTCTTGTATCATTTTCCGGATCAGTTTCATTCAGGGCTCCTTTCGGAACTGACATCTCCTTGATTCCCCTCAGTGTGAGTACGGTGAGGACGGAAGGACTGAAATGGGACATGGATGGCTGGAAGCTTTCAGATAGCTTCATATCGCAATCAAACCGGGTTGAACGCCCCTTTGTAAGGATAGAAGCATCCGGTGTTGTCTTCCTGCGTTTCTTCCCTGATGATTTTCACCGTGTGGAGTTCCTATGATGAGAATAACTGTTGGCCACGATGATGAGGATTATGCCACCATTCAGGAAGCGATCAACGCTGTACCTTATCACGCCGCGGCTGAAATCGAGATTCACAGCGGAATATATCGAGAGAAGCTTTTCTCAGATAAGGAGGACATCTCCATCCGCGGGATAGGGGATGTGTCCATAATATGGGATGATGGAGCTGCTGAGATTCTCGATGACGGCAGGAAGCGGGGTACTTTCCGTTCCTATACGGCATTCTTTTCCGGGAATCATCTTGTTCTTGAGAATATCTCAATCATCAACGCTTGCGGGAGCGGAAGGACAGCAGGCCAGGGAATCGCTCTCTATCTGGATGCCGCGGAGGCTGAGATCACGAGCGTTTCTCTACGCGCGCATCAGGATACGCTTTTCCTCTCTCCTCTCCCTCGGGAAGAGCGGGAAGCCGGGGGATTCTATGGTCCCCGGCACCTGGTGCCCCGCAGAAAATGCCGGAGCACATTCTGTAAATGTCTAATAGAAGGCGATGTGGATTTCATATTCGGTGGAGGGGATGCTCTCTTCGAGGATTGTGAGATCCGCAGCATCGGACCGGGGTACGTTGCGGCGCCATCGACCGATGCTGATGGCACGGGATTTATCTTCAATCGATGTGCTTTCACTTCAGAACATGCGGAGAATGGATCCGTGTTCCTGATGAGACCCTGGAGAAAGCATGGGAAGGCAGTATTCGTCTCCTCGTCGTTCGGATCCCACATCGCAGGAAGCGGGATGTGTCCATGGCCAGGGCTTGAGGATGAGGCAAACCTGTGCACCTTCCTTCTCTCGGGCTGTTCATTTCAGGGCAATGCTGACATTGATTCTTCTCACATGATTTCTGAGGAAGAAGCCGGGCGCATTATGGAGGCTTTCCGATGTTGACGTCATGGGCGTTGGGAAGTATGGTTTTCCTGAAATGAAGAAACAGCGTCCGTCGGTTCCCGGGATAATCACTATCGTTCTGGTTGCAGTGGTCTCCATTCTTGCCTTTGCGCTCCTTGCGATATGGACAAGAGAGCTTAACAAGGCGGAGGAGGCAGAGCTTCTGCGTTCAGTGCTTTCCAGTGTGATTGATGAGCGGGGAGAGAAAGGCCTGATGGAAATGGCAGGGGTACCTGTAGATGAGATTCATTACAGCTATGAGGATCTTCCTCTCTTCGCAGGTGATAACCCTGTCTGGGAGATGACTGCTGAAGAGCGGCGGACGATTGCTATCTACAGCAAAGCAGTGGGAAGCGTTGTGCAGATTGTCTCAGCTTCTGAACTTGCCGATACCGGACAGGGCGCGGGCGTGATCATCTCGCCTGATGGATACATAGTCACTAACAGTCATGTGACAGGCAGCGGGAAGGACTTCATCATCCGGCTCTACGATGGTACTGTCCGCCAGGCTTCCCTTATCGGATCGGACCCCCTCTCTGATATCTCTGTGCTCAAAGCCGATGCGGCAGGCTTGGATGCCATCGAAGTCGGATCTTCTGCTGATCTTACGGTCGGCAGCACTGTTTATGCGATCGGTCATCCATATGGATACACATGGTCGCTTACGCGGGGTATTGTCTCCGGGCTCGAGAGGATGGTCGCGGCTGATACGGGAGCGGTAATACCTTCGATGATCCAGACAGATGCGCTTATAAACCCTGGCAACAGCGGAGGGCCTCTTCTTTCCACGAAAGGCACGATGGCTGGACTTGTGAGCTCAATCTATTCGCGCTCGGGAGGCGCCGAGGGCGTATCGTTCGCGCTCCCATCGGAAGTTGTTATGGATGTGGCGGAGCAGATCATAAGCACAGGTACCGCGAACCGCGGCTGGCTTGATATCCTCTCTGTGGAACTGAATCCGCAGATAGCTGAATATTCCGGTCTTTCCATATCCGACGGTATTCTTGTCTCGCAGGTAGTCCCGGGCGGAGAGGCCGATAGAGGTGGCCTCAGGGGAGGCTCGGAGGCTGTCCAGTATGGTCAGAGCGTAATCTATCTCGGAGGCGATGTCATAACAGCGATAAACGGCAAGGAGATAAAAGATTACAGTGATTATTTCACAGCGCTTTTCGATACCCGTTCCGGTGATTCTGTCGACCTGACAATCATGAGGGATGGGCGCAGCATTGTGCTGAGGAATGTTGTTCTTGTGGAGCAGACGGAGGATAATTCCAGATGGCTGGTGAGGTAGAGCAGGGCTATAGCATCGCGGGTGAGCCATTCATCAATTTCCAGGCCGGTTTCTCAAAGCCGTTCCATGTTGTCTCGGATTATGATCTCGCAGGAGATCAGGGTGAGGCCGTTGACAGGCTTTATGAGGGATATCTGAATGGTGACAGGGCCCAGACGCTGAAGGGCGTTACAGGGTCCGGAAAGACGTTCACCATGGCGAAGCTCATCGAGCGCATACAGAAGCCGACGCTCGTGCTGTCACACAACAAGACGCTCTCTGCGCAGCTTTACAGAGAATTCAAATCCTTCTTCCCTGAGAATGCTGTCACGTATTTCGTCTCTACATACGATTACTATCAGCCGGAAGCATATGTACCTGGCAAGGATCTCTACATCGAGAAGGAAGTTGATATCAATGATGAAATCGACAGGCTCCGTCTCAATGCCTCCTTCTCGCTGATGGAGAGAAGGGATGTCATTGTCGTAGCAACTGTCAGCTGCATTTACGGTCTTGGCAATCCCGTGTCACTTCGCGATATGCTTTTCACGTTCCGTGTCGGTGATGACTTCAATCAGAACCATGTCTTCGGACAGCTCACGAGGATGCTCTATGACAGGAATGACATGATTCTTGAGCGCGGCACATTCAGACCACGAGGGGAGACTGTGGAGATTTATCCGGCATATCTCGAGACCGCTTTCAGGATTTATCTTGACTGGGATTCCATTTCTGACATTGTCTGGTTCAATCCTCTGACAGGGGAGCGCATCGCCTCGGTAGATGTCGTCACGCTCTATCCCGCAAAGCAGTTCGTAATGCCGCAGGACCAGATCAACAGGGCAATCGACCAGATCAACCAGGAGAAAGAGGAGCGTGTCCAGTACTTTCTGTCAAATGGCAAGCCGGTGGAGGCTGAACGCATAAAGAGCCGTGTCGAGTATGATCTTGAGATGCTGCAGGAAGTCGGGTACTGCTCAGGAATAGAAAATTACTCCAGGATACTCTCTGGGAGGGCTCCTGGAGAGCGGCCTGCCGTGCTTCTTGATTATTTCCCCGATGATTTCGTCACCTTCATCGACGAGTCACATGTGACGCTGCCACAGATCGGTGCGATGTATGAGGGCGACAGATCCCGCAAGACTAATCTGGTGAATTATGGATTCCGGCTTCCTTCCGCCCTCGATAACAGGCCTCTGAAATATGAGGAATTCGATCATAAGGTCGGACAGCGCATTTATGTCTCCGCGACTCCGGGAGAACGCGAGAGGAAGGAGTCCGCGCAGATTGTTGAGCAGCTTATCCGCCCCACAGGCCTTCTTGACCCCAAGATTGAGGTCCGGGCTACAGAAGGCCAGATGGAGGATCTTTATGGAGAGATCCGCAAGACCATAGAGAAGAATGAACGTGTTCTTGTCACAACACTCACAAAGAAAATGGCAGAAGACCTCACGGACTATCTTTCCGGTCTCGGATTGAATGTTCGCTATCTTCATTCAGAGGTTGAGACCATCGAACGCGTGGAGATTCTCAGGGATCTGCGCCTTGGCAAGTTTGATGTGCTTGTTGGTATCAACCTGCTGAGAGAGGGCCTTGATCTTCCCGAGGTCTCTCTTGTCGCGATTCTCGATGCGGACAAGATCGGATTCCTCCGCTCGGCGACATCCCTTATCCAGACTATCGGGCGCGCGGCAAGAAATGCTGATGGCCGTGTGATTATGTACGCTGACCGGATGAGTGAGGCGATGGCAGAAGCTATCGAGGAGACTGAGCACAGGCGAGCGGTGCAGATGGCCTATAATGAGGCGCATGGCATCACGCCAAAGACAATCAGGAAAGCCGTCGAGGATATCCTTGAGCGCGAGAAGAGCGACGACGAGGCAATCGCGAAAGAGGAGATGAAGATAATTAGCTCGAATTATAACCTGCTTGTCGAGAGGGACAGAAAGCGCTACATCGCGGATCTCACCCGCCAGATGACTGAGCTTGCCAAGAATCTTGAGTTCGAGAAAGCCGCGCTTCTGAGGGATGAGATACAGCGCATAAAGGATAGGAAGGACCTGACTGACTGACTGACCTTATGTCGAGAACAGAATGGGATCTGAAAGCGCGAGTGTCACTTGCGGTGTTGCTTCTTTCCTCAGATCCGCTGCCATGCTGCTCTGTATTTCATGGTATATGCCATAAAAGGTGATCTCTGTGCCTTCTGCTGGGATGCCTGGCCTATCATGCTCCATGTCATATCCAAGCGCGGCAGCCAGGTAATATGAAAAAGCTCCGAAACCATCTTGGCCAGGAAGCCCGTTATCCCAGCTGTCGAATGAATTCTGCTCATCTGTGGCGGCAGCTAGCACCCAGATGCTGTCGTTGCCATGTTCTTTCTTCAGAGAATCAAAAGCGGGCATTATCGCATTTACAAGATTGTCTGTCTCAAGGTTGCCATCCCTGAACTTCTCTCCGTTTGCCATGTAGCCGGCATCTTTCACGAAATGACCGGAGAAGCAGGAATCAAGGAAGAGGCATTTTCTGCCATCAATGCCCGTCATTGCATCAAGAAGCCGTTCCGGCTGCAGCCTTGACGCTGTATTGGCGTCGGTGACAAGCGCTCCGGTTTCATCACCATGTCCTGAGTAATGGAAGATGATGAGGTCTGTCGAGATTGTGTCCAGTTCTGACAAAATCCAGAGAATGTCATCGTAGTTCCATTTCAGATCTTCGCCATTCAGGCTCCTTTTGCCGTTCTTCTCGAGGAAGAGGTACTCCTCGTAGATATCCCCGGAGGCTGCTGTCAGCGTCTCTATCTGCGCCGAGAGCACCCTCTGGTGCTCGGGAGGATTCTCCAGCGCATTCACACCGCTTGGCGCACCATAATCTATGGCAACGGAAACGAACACGACTTTGCCTTGCTCTTTTTCCATCTCGCAGGATGAAGCGAGAATGGCAGCAAGGATGATTATCATCAGTTTTCTCATATGTGACCTCTAAGTTTCAGGACGATTCCGAGTCCTGTACTGAAATGAAATGCCCCGCCGCTCCATGAAACGGAGAGCGGCAAGGATATCCCGAGATAAGCGAGTGGATAATATGTTCCAGAGAGTGAGGCACCGAACCTCCATGACAGAGCATTCTGTTTGATGTGCCACAGCACTGCCGCATCTGCCGATAGAGAGAGTTCGGCGCTTTCCTGGAACATGTAGCCATAGCGCAGCGACAGCTCGCCTGAGAATGCTCCCGGTATCCTGCGCCCTGAACTGATAGCGCTGTCAGATATGTACGCGACTTCCATGGGGATGGAAACAGTATGCTTTCCAAATGCCAGGGAAAGAGGGGAGAGAATGATCCCGGTTCTGGCTGCGTGCCAGAGAGGGGTCTCTCTTTCAAGCTCCTCGATCCTGCTTGCCGCATACTGGACGGAGAATCCCAGAGAAGGATTCCATTGGACAGCATGCAGGGCAGGGGAAAGCGCAATGAATAAGATAATAAGAACTCTTCGCATCTTGCCTCCGTACTATTAATGCGCAGTAAATGACGGATATGGTGAAAATGCGTGAGTCAGGACAGCGTCATAAAGCAGCGATGGAATTTTAAAGTATGAGGGAATAATGTGTGTTCTTGCTTCCGCCTTTTTCTTTCACGACAAGTCCGGCTGACACTAGTTTCTTGAGGTCCCTGTTTGCTGTGTCCGGGTGGCATGAATTGATTATTGCATATTTCTTTGCGGTCAAGGCTCCCTGCCAATCATCGCGAAGGACTCTTTCGAGGAACTTCCTCTGCCGGTCATTCAGATCAGCATCCTTTGCCCTGGTGAAGAAGGCCCTGACTTTAAACGACATGTGTATCTTTGTTATTGCAGTGGCATATGCATCGATAAGTCTCTCCAGAAACCAGGATACCCATTCTGTCACATCCAACGAAGAGCCTCTCGATGTTTTGTCGAGCAGTGCGTAGTATTCTTTTTTCTTGTTCCTCAATTCGTTTGACAAAAAGACTATGGGAAGATCATGAGATCCCCGACTCAGAAGATAGTCACTGATTATCCTTGCAACTCTCCCGTTACCATCTTCAAACGGATGAATTGCCACAAAATAGTATTGTGCTATTGCAGCCATTATATGATCAGGGTAAGAGTGCCCGTTAACGAAAGCAATGAATCGATCCATCATTGAGAGGACATCCGAAGCGGGGGGAGCTTCGTAGATTATCTTTGTATTCTTTTTCATGTTGCCCGAAATTACATATACCGTATCATCACGGAATACGCCTTTTCTCACCAGAGGGTCCGCTTCTACGATTCGGCTCTGCCATGACAGTATGCGCTCTGCTGTCAAGGGTTCATGATTCTGAACAGCATCGAAAAGTACATCCACGATTCCATCGTAATATGTCCTTGTTCCCGAATCTGGAAAAGGAAGGCCAAGGCGTCTTGCGACTGATGAGCAGATATCCCGTTCTGAAAGGCTGATTCCTTCGATTTCCCAGGAAGAGCAAAGAGAATCAGCAATCGCGTTTCTTACTTCATTTTCATCTCTGACGACACTGGTCAATCCTGCAAGGAATCCTCTGCTTTCGATGAGCCTTTCTTCGATGTCTCTGATTGTGCCCATTTCAACATGGAAAGCGGGCCAGTCTTTGTTCTGGTAGAGAAACATAGAAAGAGAATAAAGAAAAATTTCTGAGAAAACAATGATATTCTCAGTAAAATTACTGATTTCTTACTGAGAATCCAGTCCTTTTTCTCAGTGAATCAGGATAGCGAGAGGATGCTTTCTCTGAGGATCATAACGGAAACTGTTTTCTTCCTGGGCTTTGTCGTGCTCTGGCAGAGAATCGGATAACCCTGATACTGCAGGCCGAGCATGTATGCGGAACCACAGAACTCGCATGACAGAATCTCTGCATCGTTGAAGATCACATGCATCGGATACATCGCAGGATTGATGTTCTCCTCTGATATAACTGCATTCTCAGGGCGGAAGAAGATGCTGCCATCACTGTTCTCAAAGACAAGATGGGCTGGCAATGATGTCCCTTCCCCGGTGAAGAATGCCGTGAATAGATCCGCGGGGTGTCTGTACAGCTCTTCCGCAGTACCCATTGCAACTGTCTTCCCTTCATGCATGATGAGGATGGAATCAGAGATGGAGAAAGCCTCTTCCCTGTCATGCGTGACATACAGCATTGTGATTCCCAGAGTATCGTGGATTGCCCTGATTGATGACCGGATGCTCTTTCGAAGCGGTGCGTCAAGTGCGGAGAGAGGTTCATCAAGCAGCAGTATCCTTGGTTTCGCCGCAATGGCCCTGGCAAGCTGGACACGCTGTGCTTCACCTCCTGAAAGGGAAGATACGGATCTCCTGGCATATCCCTCCAGCCCAACGAGTTTCAGTAGGGCGTCGGAGATCTTCTTTCTTTCCGCTTTCTTCTCCTTCATCCCGAACTGGATGTTCCTCTCCACGTTCATTGATGGGAAGAGCGTGAAATCCTGGAACACCATGCCTATTCCTCTGCTTTGTATCTTCTCCCCGGTAATATCCTTGCCATCGAGCGTGATTGTTCCCCCGTCGGGCTTGTCCAGTCCTGCAATCAGCGAGAGCAGCGTCGATTTTCCCGATCCGGATGGTCCTATGATGCATAGGAACTCTCCCTCATCGACTCCGAAGGAGGCCGAGAGCGTGAAATCCTTGTACTTCTTCTCGAGTTTCCTGATCTCAAGATATGGCATGTTTCTTTCCTCCTTCGCCGATGGCGAATACCAGCAGGGCTTCTGCCAGAAGCAGCGTTCCCAATGCCGCGGCTCCCTGATAGTTATAGGAGCTTATCATGCGGTAGATGAGTATAGGCAGCGTTGACACGTGCCCGTCCGAGAGGGTGAGAGTTGCATTGACTTCTCCCAGAGAGAGCGCGAACGCGAAAGCGAACGCCTTACGTCTATATGAAGAGAGAAGCGGATATTCCACTTTCCTCATCGTCTTGCCTGAAGAGACACCGAGAGTGTATGCAGCGGCGGGGAGCGAGTCTGGGATGGCTTTTGCCCCTGGTATGATTGTCCGCACCGCAAATGGAAGTATGATTGTCAGATGCGCGAGGGACACGAGTATGTATGAGAGCAGGAGAGAATCCTGTCCTATCACAGCAGCCAGGAATGAGAATCCCAGCCCCAGCGTCACTGATCCAGTGGCCATCGGAAGCGAGGAGAGCACTGGCAGGAACCAGGAATTCCTCTTTGCGGCGGCCATCGCGATTCTCGCTCCAAGGAAAACCGCCAGAAGCGATGACACGAGCGCTATCATGAAGCTATTCACGATGCCGTTCGTAGCTGTGCTCATCAGCCCGGTGCTTCCTTCTGCTATGTCGCGCCAGGCGCGCAGCGTGAAATCACCGTTTTTCGTGAAGAAAGCCCTGTAGATGACGCTGAGTATCGGAGGAAGGATGAAAAGCAGTATCAGAAGCATGATCAGAATGGCAGCGGCAAGGTATCTGCCCCTGGCCCGAATCAGGACCCTCTGCTGTCTTGAGGCCTTTGATTCCTTCCTGGCGGGACTTGTGAGAATCAGCATGATACCTGTGATGAAGAATGCGAATATGGAGAGCGCTGCGGCCCCCTCCCTGTCGACGTTTATATGAACGCGTCTGTAGATTTCTGTTTCGAATGTTGAATAAGCGGGGTTCCCTCCAAGCACGAGGATGATCGAGAAGGAGGAGAAGCAGAAGAGGAAGATCAGGATGAATGCGGATAGAATGGCAGGCAGAAGGCGAGGGAACGTGACTGAGAAGAACGTCCTTTTCCTGTCCGCTCCCAATGTGTACGCGGCTTTCTCCGGCGTGTCAGGCAGCTGGGACCACGCATTCGTGATCAGAAGGAATGCTATGGGGAAATTCAGATAGACGTGTGCGAGGATTATCGCCTTGAATGAATAGAGTATCCTCAGAAGGCTGTAATCCTTTCCTGTTATATTCATCAGGAGTGTGTTAAGCAGCCCGTTGTTTCCATACCAGATGACGAACCCGAGAACCACAAGGATTGTCGGTATTGTAAATGAAAGCCCGGACAGGGTAAGTACCGCCCT
The DNA here is from genome assembly GCA_949295505.1 of uncultured Spirochaetales bacterium. Lineage (GTDB taxonomy): Bacteria > Spirochaetota > Spirochaetia > Sphaerochaetales > Sphaerochaetaceae > Ornithospirochaeta. Next base: position 19,984 of record CASFLH010000039.1, read on the forward strand.
GCGTCCGGGGAATGCATATCTTGAGAAGAACGCGGCGAACGGCAGCGCCGCCACGACGGAAATGAGCGCCGAGAGCAGTGCCCCCTCAAGCGTGAAGGCGAGAAGACGGTAGGTGTATGGATCCGTGAAGACCTCGATGAGGGCCTTCCCGTCATCCCGGAAAGCATAGCTGAATGTGAGGAAGAGAGGGATGAGAAAGAGCACGGTCAGGACAGCGATGCCTGGCAGAGCCTTCAGTGTGTAGTAACCAGAGAATTTCCTTCTCATTTCTCCTCCTTCCTGGATTATAGCAGATTCGCGTCAGTCGTTCTCAGTCATGATGCTGAGCCACTTTGCCTGAAGCTCCTCCGTCTTCTCCTGCGGCGTTGCCCCGCTTCTGAAGAGCACGGACGGCTTCGGTGCGTAATCAAACGCTTCAGGAAGCTCAATCGCGCTGTTGACAGGATACATGGAATTGGCGACTGCGATATCAATCTGGGCTTCTGTGAGGATGAAGTCCACGAAAGCCTCTGCCTCTTCTCTCATGTCAGTGCCCTTGACTATTCCAATGCCCTCAATCGTCGCCTCATGGCCTTCAGGGAATACCAGTGCCTGATAGCGCGTCGTGTTGTCATTCATCACATGATAGACAGGGCTTGTCGTGTAGGAAAGGACGATCGGCGCTTCTCCCTCCGTGAAGAGGCCATAGGCCGATGACCATCCGTCAGCGATCGTGAGAGCATTTTCCTTCATTGCTTCCCACCATGACACGAACTCATCGCCATCTCCGTAGATATTGTATGTCCAGAGGAGAAGTCCAAGGCCGACAGAAGATGTCCTTGGATCGATGAGTATCACGTTGTCCTTGTACTCGGGATCAGCAAGGTCGGAAAGGGATTGAGGTTTATCGAGTCCGCATTCAGAATCCCATACGAATGCGAATGCACCGTAGTCAAATGGAATAAGGCGGTTCTCCGGATCGAATCTGAGCTCTTCCGGGATATCGCTGATGATGGGGGAGTCATAGCTCTCGAGATAAGGGTATGCCCTGTAGGCGAAATCATCTGTGATGCCGAGGATGACATCAGCCCTGGTGTCTTCTCCTTCCAGCTCGACGCGGGAGATCATCTCAACCGCATCGCCTGCGCTGACAAGATTCACCTTGATTCCTGTCTCTTCCTCGAATGCCGGGATAAGTGTCCCTGCCGGGCCCCAGTCACTGGCGAACGAATCATAAGCATAGACTGTGAGGACATCCTCCTCAGCCGCTGCCTGTGCCATGACAGCCGTCATGGTCACTGCTGCGAAAAGCAGTACAAAGAGTGCCTTCTTCATAAGCATCTCCAAAAAGATAGATTATCCGGGGATTGAAAAATGCCGTTCCCTTCGCTGGTATTACCCAGATCAGGTTCGAGGGTATGATCTCAGGCCTTAGCCACCCCTAGACGACCAAAACACTAGAACGGAAACGCCGCTGTAGTCAAGTGACAATATCATGAAGAGGCTGTATTATCACAGCATGCAGCCGATTCTGTCCCTTACATCAGCCTCAGACCTGGATCATGCGCTTATACGGGAATATGGTCTTCAGGAATCCCTTCTGATAGAGAACGCAGCCAAGGGAGCCTTCATGCTGACGCGTGACATGATTCACGGCAAGGTGCTTGTGGCTGCAGGGCCTGGCAATAATGGCTCAGATGGGCTTGCCATGATCCCTCTGCTCCAGGAAGCCGGATACAGCCCTGATCTTCTTCTGCTCTATGACAAGGGAAATGAGGAGAACATCAGGCGTCGTGACGCACTACGTGGAAAGGTCCGGCTGGTTGACAGCGCGGAGGGTTACGACACTGTGTATGATGCGCTCTTCGGCTTCAGCTTCCATGGGGAGGCGGATGAACGAACGCTTTCTGTAATCGAGGCTATAAATACATGCAGGACTGTCATATCTCTCGATGTTCCTTCCGCTTCGCTGGTGCGCGCTACGGCAACTGTCGCATTCATGGCAATGAAGGATGTGCTGTATGAACCCATGCTGCGCCCATATGCTGGAAAGATTCTTCTCCATAACCCGGGCTTCCCCGAGAAAAGACTTCAAGAGGCTGCAAGTGACATGCATCTGCTCTCCGATGATGATTCTTCCATTCCCCCTGTCTCCTCGTGGGCTTACAAGAACAGCAGGGGACACCTGTGTATAGTCGGTGGATCCGACCGGTATACGGGCGCTCCCAGGCTCTCTGCCCGCGCCGCGTTCTTCTCAGGTGCTGGCCTTGTTACGGTCATGACGGATTCGGAGAGGGTAAGGGATGAGAATCCCTCCCTGATCATCTCCCGTCCTTGCGATGATTTCTCCCCATATGGCGCTGCAGTCATAGGACCGGGGTGGGGTGACGGTGACGATTCCATATTGGCTGCGGCCATAAGATCCGGGAAGAATCTTGTCATTGATGCTGACGCGCTGAAACTGGTTCTGCGCCATAAATTCTGCCATCACGCAGTGCTTACTCCTCACATAGGGGAGTATAAACATCTGATGGAAAGCCTCTCCATTCCAGATGGACTTGGGAATCCCCAGTCGCTTGCCTCTTCGCTCAGAAAGCTTGCTGAGAGAACCGAGTCTGTCATTGTCCTTAAGTCCTCTGTTGTATGGATTACCGACGGAAAGGAGATTCTTGTATACGACGGCTCGAATCCATCTCTCGGTGTCGCTGGCTCCGGAGATGTGCTTGCCGGGATCATCGGCGCATTGCTGGCTGCTGGTGAGATTCCTTCCGATGCCGCGCGCGACGGCGTTATACTCCATCAGAAAGCAGGACGCAAAGCTCATGAGGAATATGGGTTCTATTCCGCGGAGGAGCTGATACTCTCAGTGGGGAGGTGCAGATGATACAGGTATATCTTCTGTCCGTTTTCTATCTGGTGTTCTCCGCGCTGCTTCTGCTTGTCGATTCATACAGACGCAGGCTTTCCTTCATGCTGAAGGCAAAGTCCAGGATCAGGGAGGATGTCAGGAAGCTTAACATCTATTTCCTTTCCGGCATCGCCATTTCGCTCCTGCTTCTCTTTCTGCCGATGAAGCCAGGTCCTGTCATCGCGGGTGACCTGCTGCCTTCCCTCCTGATACTCGGCATGGCGTTCTTCTTCCGTCTTCTCTATTCAGAACGCAACAGGGATCGCTCCGATGCCTATCTTTCAGGCAGGAAGCAGAAGATAAAGAGGCTGGGATTCATATGCCTCTATGCTGCGGCGATTCATTTTCTCTTTCCGTCGATAATATTGCTATAATTTCAGGTATGAATGAAAGGGTAACGACTGCAGGAGTTGCGGTCAGGGACGGCCGCGTGCTTGTCGCACACAGGACTCAGGGTGGTGCGCTTTCCGGTAAATGGGAATTCCCCGGAGGAAAGCAGCGCTGGGGAGAGAGCGATGATGACACGCTCAGAAGGGAGTACATGGAAGAGCTTGGCGTCAGCGTGCGCACAGGAGAGCTGCTCCTTTCCTTTGATTTCACCAACAATGACACGCTCTACCATCTTCATGCCCATCTTGTAGAGCTGGAATCCTGCGAATTCACGCTGAATGTGCATTCTGAAGTTCGCTGGGTGGGACCAGATGAACTGAATCTCCTTGATATGGGGCAATCTGATCAAAGAATCCGCGAGATAGTGACCTCTCTTCTCTTGAATAGCTGATTTCAGAGTTCTACTATCATTGTTATCTTCAGAGAGGTGCATTATGGAAAAGAAGAATATCAAATGGGGAGAAATCGGCTTCGGCTACATTCCAACCGACTATCGTTATTTCGCAGAATGGAAGGATGGAAAGTGGGGAGAGGGCAAACTCACCACTGACAACACCATTACGATGTCGGAGTGTGCCGGTGTGCTTCAGTATGCACAGACATGCTTTGAAGGTCTCAAGGCCTATACGCAGAAAGATGGAAGCATCGTCACCTTCCGTCCTGACCTGAATGCCGAGCGCCTGCAGCGTTCTGCCCGCCGTCTTCTCATTCCGGAAGTCTCAACGGAGATGTTCCTTGATGCGCTTGATCAGACAGTGAAGGCTAATGCCGCCTGGGTTCCTCCATACGGTACAGGTGCAACGCTTTATGTACGTCCGTTCCTTTTCGGATCGGGGCCGGTCATTGGTGTCGCTCCCGCTCCTGAGTATCAGTTCAGGCTTTTCTGCACACCTGTCGGACCATATTTCAAAGGCGGGATCAAGCCGCTTAAGATCTGTGTCTCTGATTATGACAGGGCAGCTCCTCATGGGACGGGGGATATCAAGGCAGGACTCAATTATGCGATGTCACTCTATGCAGGTGACCAGGCACACAGGAATGGCTATGCGGAGAACATGTTCCTTGATGCGGCAACACGCACGAATGTCGAGGAGACTGGCGGCGCGAACTTCCTCTTTGTCACGAAGGATGGAAAGATAGTTACACCTAAATCATCAACGATACTCCCGTCGATAACCAGACGTTCTCTCATCTCCGTCGCTGAGAAGTATCTTGGCATCACGGTAGAGGAGAGGGTTGTCCCATTCGAGGAAGTCAGGGAATTCGCAGAAGTGGGTGTCTGCGGCACAGCAGCTGTCATCTCTCCTGTCGGCGAGATTGACAACCATGACGAGAAAATCATGGTTCCTTCGGGAATGGAAGCATTCGGTCCTGTTCTTGGCAAGCTCCGCGAGACGCTTACCGGAATCCAGAACGGTGACATCGAAGCCCCTGAAGGATGGATCAGGAAAATCTGCTGAAAAAAGCAGTTTGTTTGCTCTCCCATGCACCGAAAATGCATGGGATTTCTTTTTTTCCTCTTCTTTATCATGGGGATAATGCCATGCGTATTTTCCTTGACAGCTCGTATAGGCGGATTTAAAATTTGAATGATAGAAAACGTTTTCTATTCGTGTCTCTTCTTTTTTTGCTGATAGAAAACGTTTACTAAGGAGGTGCTGAGTTGCGTCTGCCTATAATCCCCGCTCCGAAAGAAGCAATATGCAATGGAGAAAGAATTGATGCAAGAGCTCTGTTTGGCAGCTTCGTGCTCAGCAGTCCGGAAGAAGACCCCAGGCTCGGCTTTCATCTGAAGAGGATAGGGATCAGCTATGCAAGCGCCGTGATGGAGGCCGGGCTCTGGGAATTCCATTCAGCGGGTTATGATGTATCTCCTGTCATTGTTGATGGCAGTGACTCGTATTATCTGAAGATATCAAAAGATGGGATAGCGGCGTTCGCATCCACGGGACGCGGTCTGTACTATGCCATCACAACGCTCTCGAAGCTGGTGGAATGCTATTCTCTGGAGAGCCTTCCTGTGGTGGAAATCAGGGATTTCTCAGATGCTGCTATCCGCTGCGATTATCTTGATCTGCGTTCAATCCATCCTCCTTTTGACCATATTCTCAGCAATATCGAGGTGATCTCGCAGGCCAAGCTGAATGGTGTTGTCATCGAGTATGAGGATAAGCTTCCCATAGGGGAGCCTTTCAATGCCCGCAATGAGCATTTCTCGATAACGGATGAAATGCTCCAGGCCCTTAAGGACAGATGCTGGCAGTATTTCATAGAGATTATTCCTCTCCAGCAGTCTTTTGGTCATCTGGAATACATACTCAAGGACGAGAGATACAGCTACCTGAGGGAGACGGAGGCTGCCGTCGGGGAGATGTGTCCGCTTCGCAGCGGTTCCTTTGAAGTCTCCAAGGCGCTTGTGGATGCGATGGCGAGGCGTCATCCGGAGTCAAGGTTCCTGCATATTGGCTGCGATGAGGTGTGGAGTCTCGGACAGTCCGAGGAATGCAGGGAAGACGGCCGCAGCCGCAACGCCATATTCATTGAGTATGTGAACAGAATCATTGATGAGGTCTGCCGCTGCGGGAAGATTCCGCTTTTCTGGCATGACATGCTTGAGGATGCTTCGGTGGAGGAACTCTCACTCCTTGATAAGAGAGCCATCGTATGTATCTGGATTTACAATGGGAACAACCTGGTGAAGCGTGTGCGCGATTTCACAGGGAAGCTTGATGCCCTTGGAATCAGATACTGGGCGTGCCCCTCAGTGCGTGCGTGGGATGAGGATGACAGGCAGGACTATCCTGTATTGAAGGAAAGGCTCAGGAACATAGATTACTGGAGCCAGTGCGTGTCGCAGCTTCATATCGAAGGTGTAATAAACACCAATTGGGCGGCATGCTTCGCCCTTGCAAAGCCATATGGCGTATATGAATCAAGCTTCTTCACGATTCATTATGCATCTGAGCGATGCTGGAATACCGCAGCGGACTCTGAATCATTCCTTTCGCGCTATCTTCTCTTCTTCCATGGATATGACGGAGGAGATGCCTTATGGAAGGATGGCTGGCGCAACGAGGATTTCTACCAGATCCTGGCTTCTCTTGATGGTTGCCTAGAACGCAACGGAGGGATTGCCCATCTGATTGCGCTCCTCCGTCAGTTCGAACTCCCTACAAGAAGATATTTCCCCTTGACCGTGGTCCTGTACAGAAGCGAATTCTTCGGCTCATCAGATGAGATCGGGTCGCTGCGGAATAAGCTTGAGGCGGTGAAGAGCACATTGGCGGAGGTGAAGCCTCTTTTGGAGGAAGAGCTGTCATATTATCTGGATGGGTATGCAGTCGAGCAGTTCATGAGATCCAGGTACTTCGTAGAGGAACTGCTGATTCATAAGGCAGAGGAGATACTGAGGATTGATGAAGAAAGGGAATAGGATAACCATCCGTGATGTCTCGCTGATGGCAAACACATCGATAGCGACTGCTTCCAGGGTCCTCAACAACACAGGCTATCCGGTAAGCCCGGATATGAAAGCCAGGATTCTTAAAGCCGCAAAAGAGCTGGGGTATACGCCGAATATGCTCGGTAAAGCCCTGAAGACCGGCAAGAGCCATGAAATCGGTGTGGTTGTTCCCTCCCTTCTGAATCCATACTATGCAGAGGCCGTCAACGGGATTGAGCGTGAGTGCAATGCCAGAGGCTACACTCCTGTTTTCTGCAGTTCTGATAACAACCCGGAGAAGGAGCTCGCGAATGTGGAGTTCCTTATCCGCATGAGGATGGACGGGATACTCCTTTCGAAGATTGAATATGGTGATGATGTGATCCAGCGGGTAAGCAGGGCCGGTATCAACACAGTTTATTTCGACCAGCCTGTCGCGGATGAGAAACTGACATGCATCACGTATGACTTCTTTGAGGCTGGCAGGATGGCTGCTGAGTATCTTACATCGCGCGGACACAGAAGAATTGCCTTCTTCTCCCTGCCGTTCGACCGTCAGAGCCGCCGGAGCCGCTATGAGGGATTCCTGGCGGGCCTTGGGGATGCGGAAGGTTTTCTGTATCAGAGCCCCGCAGAGAATGAAGGAGGAGAGTTCCTGAGTGAATTCCAGGCTGGCGAACGTCTTGTTGACAGCTTCCTGGTGGACAGGAACGCCACCGCGGTCGTCGCCATAAACGATCTTATTGCGATCGGGGCGATGAATGCATTCAGCAAGAGGGGCATTGCCGTGCCTTCTGATATCTCGGTGGTGGGGCTTGACGATATCTCATTCGCAGCGATATCGAACCCTGCGCTCACAACGGTGAAGCAGCCGTCTTATGAGATGGGAAGCGCGGCTGCAAAGGTTCTGATAGACAGCCTTGAAGGTTTTGAAGAAGAGGGAAGGACGGTGAGAATGCCGCCTTCCCTGGTGGAGAGGGATTCAGTATGCGACCTTGTATAATCGATGCTCATAATCATCCTGACTGGTATGGGATGAGTGCGGACTCGTTTGTAAGGGAGATGGATGAGAACGGGATCAGCAGATGCTGGCTTCTCAGCTGGGAGGCTCCTTCTGATGAAGTCGATCCAAGTCAGTTCAATGTTCTCAGCGAGCGTCCGTATAGGATGGGGTCAGGACCCATAGATTTCTCACGCTGCCTTGCATTCAAGGATAAGTATCCTGACAGATTCATCCTCGGATACGCGCCAGACCCGCGCTCTCCGGAATGCCTTGATAATCTTGAGGCTGCGATGTCGCTCTATGGGATCAGGATTTTCGGTGAAGTCAAGATCAGGACAGTGTATGACAGTCCTGACTGCGTCTACGTCTTCCGTTTCTGCGGCTCCAAGGGCCTTCCCGTCATTCTCCATATAGAGAATCCCGGCCCGACAGGCGCGAAGTATCCTAGAAGGGATTACTGGTATGGCGGAGGCCTTGAGGCCCTTGAGAGGCTCCTGGAAAAGTGTCCTGAAACGACTTTCATCGGACACGCGCAGGGCTACTGGGCGGGAATCTCCCTTGAAGGGGCGAAGGAGGGAGAGTCATATCCTACAGGAAAAGTCATTGAGGGTGGGAAGGTTCCATTCCTGATGAGAAAATACCCGAATCTCTATTGTGACCTTTCCGCAAACAGCGGACTTAACGCAATGAGACGGGATCCGGGCTTTGCCAGGGAGTTCCTGACGGAATTCCAGGACAGATGCCTTTTTGCTAGGGATAAGTTCGGAAACGAGCTTCTGAAATTCATATTGGATCTAAATCTTCCGGAGAACGCAGCTGAAAAGATTCTAGGAGGTAATGCGATCAGATTGCTGAACGGATGAGTTAGAAGTCGAACCGTATCAAGGAAAAACGGAGGTAAGGTTATGAAGAAATGGATGTTGATCCTATTGGTAGCAACGCTTTCCCTGACGGCTTTATCTGCTGGCGGCTCAGTAGAAGCAGAAAATCCCGATGAGCCGGTTACCATCAGATTCATGTGGTGGGGATCCCAGACAAGGCATGATACGACAATCAAGGTGATTGAGCTGTTCATGGAAGAGAACCCGGATATCATCGTCGAGTATGAATATGGCAGCTTCGAGAATCATTTCGACAAGATTCTGACGATGATGACGGCAGGTGATGCCCCTGACGTGTTCCAGAATTCCACGGCATACATCCTGATGCATGCACAGAATGGACAGCTTCTGGATCTGCAGCCATATATTGACAGCGGCGCGATTGACCTCAGTGACTGGGATGATGTCTTCAAGACACTTGGCGTCGTCGAAGGCGGTACATATGGCCTCACAATGGGTAATTCCGCATTCGGCATGCTTTATGATCCAATTCTTTTCGAGGAGGCAGGAATTCCTGCACCGACAAATGACTGGACATGGGATGACTATCATGAGGCACTCCGCCTTGTGAAGGAGAAGACAGGGCTCTATGGAGATTCCTGCTATCCGGCATCGATGATTGAAGGCTACGTGATGTATCTGCGCCAGCATGGTTATATCGGACTCTTCAATGAGACACGTGATGGCCTTGCATATGATGGCACCGATCTCTGGGTTGAGTATTTCACGAAGCAGCAGGAGATGATGGACAAGGGTTATGTGATGCCTTATGACCAGGCGATTGATTCAATCATCTCATTCGAGCAGTGCGGCCTCGCGCTTGGAACAGCAGGCATGCTCGGCTGTATAAACAGCAACCAGGCTGTTGCCATTGCCAATGCAAAGGGCTCTCCTGTAGCTCTGATGCCGTTCCCGCACATGGAAGGCGAACCGCAGCCAGGCACTTTCATCGGTCCTACGATGTTCCTCAGTGTTGCGAAGACTACAAAGCATCCTGAAGCGGTTGCCCGTTTCATCGACTTCTTCCTCAATGATCCTGAAGCCAATGAGATCATGATGATGGAGCGCGGTGTTCCGGCAAGCGCAGGAGTCAGGGCAGTACTCGAGCCTCAGCTTGATGAAGTCGCGGCGGATTCCTCCAGATATGTCGGAGAGACGGCTGCGGTCTCTGTTCCGTTCGATAATATCTATCCGGCAGCCTACAATGAGATTCTCGATCTCTATAGAAGGACTGTTGAGGATATGATGTTCGGCCGTGTCTCGATTGAGGAAGGCGGAATCGCATTCAACCAGCAGGCAGCTGCGCTTCTGGCAGGCCGCTGAATCAGTTAACCGGAGGGGCATGTGTCCAGAGAGCATAGAAGATTCGGTATAACCGGGAATGATATCGCGGGTTATCTCTTGATCAGTCCTTGGCTGATTGGGTTCGCGGTGTTCACCCTTGTTCCGCTTGTGTCGTCTTTCCTTTACTCGCTTACGTCTTACAACCTGCTTTCAGCTCCTGAGTTCGTTGGAATCAGCAACTATCTGCAGGCATTCGAGGATGACAGATTCTATCAGAGCTTCCGTGTCACATTCACTTACGCTCTTGTACATGTGCCCCTTAAGCTTGTTTTCGCTCTGTTTGTTGCCATGCTGTTCAACTGTGATAGGAAAGGTGTCGGTATCTACCGCGCTTTATACTATCTTCCTTCCATCATAGGAGGCAGCATCGCAGTATCCGTCATGTGGATCCAGATGTTCGGATCCGCTGGCGCGTTCAATTCAATTCTCGGGAAAATCGGTATCGAGACAACAACGAACTGGATCAAGAACCCGAAGACTTCGCTCGCGGCTGTCATCATACTGGCAGTCTGGCAGTTCGGTTCGCCGATGCTTATATTCCTTGCAGGACTGAAGCAGATCCCGAGAACATATTATGAGGCTGCGGAGATTGATGGGGCTGGGGCGGCAAGACGCTTTCTTAGCATCACGCTGCCATCCCTTACGCCAGTGATCTTCTTCAATCTTGTCATGCAGCTCATCAGTGCGTTTATGGCTTTCACGCAGGCATACATCATCTCAGGAGGAGCCGGTGGACCGAGCGATACCACGCTCTTCTATGCGCTTTATATCTATCTGCAGGGATTCAGATATGGCCGTATGGGATATGCCTGTGCGCTTGCCTGGATAATCATCGTGCTCATCGCAATCGTGACGGCTGTTCTTTTCAAGACCTCCGGACGATGGGTTTTCTATGGTGAGGATGAATAGGAGGTAGTATGAGAGCACAATCGAAACTGAAGAGAGCTGCAGCAACCGTTATTTACCATGTGTTCGTGATTTCACTGTGCTTCGTGATGCTTTATCCTATCCTGTGGCTGATAATGAGTTCATTCAAGCCATCCGATGAAGTATTCAGAAATGCCTCATCCCTCTGGCCGGAGCATTTCACTTTCCGCAATTACGCGGAAGGATGGAAAGGATTCGGAGGAACATCATTCGGCACGTTTTTCAAGAATTCATTGTTTGTCGCTTCCGTCTCCACTGTCGCGCAGGTAGCCTCATCTGCTGTGGTGGCATATGGGTTCGCGCGAGTTAAATTCAAGGGCAGACAGCTCTGGTTCGCCATCCTTGTGATGACGATGCTCATACCTTCACAGGTCCTGATGATACCGCAGTATCTGCTTTTCAATAATTTCCACTGGATAAACAGCTTCAAGCCTCTGATTGTCCCGGCATTCACGGGGTTGCCGTTTTTCATCTTCCTTATCATGCAGTTCATCAGGGGAATCCCGAAATCAATAGATGAATCAGCGCTCATGGACGGCTGCGGACATGTGCGGATATTCTCTTACATGATACTTCCGCTGAGTGTGCCATCCATAATAACTTCAGCAGTCTTCGCCTTTTACTGGAAATGGGATGATTTCATGGGACCGCTTTTGTATCTGCAGAGGCCGAAGATGTACACGGTCTCCCTTGCTTTGCGGTCCTTCTCGGATCCTGCCGCCGGCACGGACTGGGGCGCTATGTTCGCAATGCTGATGCTTTCCCTTCTGCCTTGCTTCCTCATTTTCATCTTCTTCCAGAAGTATCTGGTTGAAGGCATCGTGACCACAGGAATGAAGAATTGACGAAAGGAGCCTTATGAACAAAAAGCTTATCATCGACAACGTATGGATCGCAGTCTATGAGAACAGGGAAGAGATGGGGGTGGCGGCTGCGCGGCGCGTGGAGGAGCTGTACCGGCGCGTTGCTGAAGAGAAAGACACTCTGAACATGATCTTTGCGGCGGCTCCTTCCCAGAACGAGTTCCTGGACGCTCTCTGCGGCAGCAGCGTAATCGATTTCTCCAGGATCAATGCTTTTCACATGGATGAATATGTGGGTTTAAGCCATGATTCCCCACAGTCATTCAGCCATTATCTTACTGAGCATCTTTTCTCAAGAAGGGAATTCAGGAGCGTGAACCTGATAAATGGCAATACAGATAATCCGGAAGGGGAATGCAGACGATATGGTTCATTGCTGGATTCCTATCCCCCTGATATCGTATGTGCGGGAGTCGGGGAGAATGGGCACATCGCCTTCAATGATCCAGGCGCGGCTGATTTCATTGATCCTCTCTGCATGAAGGTTGTAACACTCGATCCAGTCTGCAGGCAGCAGCAGGTCAATGATGGCTGTTTTCAATCACTGGATGATGTGCCGGAAAAGGCTATGACACTTACGATTCCTACGCTTGCCTGTGCCAGATACAAGGTTTTCGTTGTTCCGTCTGAGCGGAAGGCGAAGGCTGTCCATGATATGTTCCTTGCTGAGAGAAGCGAGAAAGTGCCGGCTTCGGTCATCAGAGGTGATTCATCGTCCAGCGTCTTCCTCGACAAGGATAGCGCTGCGCTCCTTCTTGAAGGAAAGGGAATACGATGGGAAGCCTGCTTATAAAGAATGCGCGTCTTGTTCTTGATGACTGCATCAAGGATGGAGCGGTACTTATTGAGGATGGACGTATTGTCCGCATCCTGGATGGTGATTCGTGTGTTCATTCCGATCGCGTTGCTGATCTCAAGGGTATGTATCTTTCTCCAGGTTTTGTCGAGACGCATTTCCACGGAGGCGGCATGTGTGATTTCTCCGATGGAAGCGCTGATGAATTTCTGACAGCAATCGACACCTTCCTCTCTCATGGGGCTACTACATTGTTTCCCACGATCATAGCGACAACAGAGAATGAGATCTGGAATGCAATCAGGGCATTTTCTGAGGCGGCCATGACAGCGGGAGGCAGGGTGACGCTTCCTGGCCTGCATCTTGAAGGTCCGTATCTGAGCCCTGCGCAGAAGGGATCGCTTCCTGAGCGCTTCCTGCGTGATCCTGATAAGAAGGAGTATAAGGCCATAGCGGAAAGCGGGGTTATCAGGAGATGGACACTGGCCCCGGAGCGCAGCGGTTCGATGGAATTCATCGATTATCTGGTCTCCAGATCCATCGTGCCGAGCATCGGGCACTCCGACGCGGAGTATTCATGTGTGCTGGAGGCTTTTAAGCATGGCTGCCATCTCATTACCCATCTGTATTCCGCGATGTCCACGATAGTCAGGCGAGGTGGATTTCGTTTCCCCGGAATCATCGAGAGTGCTTTCTGCATCGAGGGAATGGATTCCGAGATTATCGCTGATGGCGCTCATATACCGCCGGAGCTTCTTCACATGGTATGGAGACATATCGGCAAGGATCATCTTCTGCTCACGACAGATGCGTCCCGCTGTGCTGGTTCCGATGTGAAGGAAGCGACTATAGGAAGCCGTGAGAACGGCACCCCGATAATCGTGGAGGACGGGGTAGCGAAAATGCTGGACAGAAGCGCTTTCGGTGGGAGCATCGCGACACCTGACAGGCTTGTCAGGGTGATGTGGAAGACAGCAGGTGTCCCTCTTGAGGATGCTGTGAAGATGTATACTGCAACCCCTTCTCGCGTGTTCGGTCTTGAGAAGAAAGGAAGGATTGCAGAAGGAATGGATGCGGATCTTGTCTGCTTTGATGAGTCTGTTTCCATCATGGGAGTTATGACTCGTTCTTTCATGTCCGGAGTCTTTGCGTAAGGAGGGAATGATGAGTGGATTGCTGATGGATAGGTATCGTGATGAGGTGTTCAGCATCATCAATGATATTCATGATAATGAGAAAGAGAGGATTCTTGCCGCAGCAGAGGTTGTTGCCGCGCAGGTGGCGAAAGACAGGCTTGTCTATGTCTTTGGTCCCGGTGGTCACTCCAATCTGGCTGCAATGGAGGTTTTCTTCAGGGCCGGCGGCCTGATGCACGTGTCCGCCATCATTGACCAGGAAACGATGCTTTCATCCGGCGCGCTCAAATCGATGCAGGTTGAACGCCTTCCGGGTTATGGCAGCATCATCGTCAATGATTACGGGATAGGGGAAGGAGACCTTCTTATTGTCATCAATGCATATGGTATAAACTCGGCGACAATTGATGCCGCGCTCACGGCGAAGAAGAACGGAGCGACAGTTATAGGAATCTGCTCACATGCGCATTCGTCAGGCACGGCTCCTGATCATCCTGCCAGGCATCCTTCAGGAAAGAATCTGCAGGATGTTGTCGACTACACTGTGGACTGCAAGATAAAGATAGGGGATGCTGTGCTGGAGATTCCAGGCTTCGAGCAGAAAGTCGGAGCGCTGAGCACTTTTGCCAATGCCTATGTCATGAACTCCATCTTCATAGAAGCTATCGGGATGCTGGTTGAGAAAGGCATTAATCCTCCTGTCTGGAGAAGCGGGAATGCTCCAGGCGGAGATGAATGGAACAACCAGTTCATAGAGCGGTTCAGAGGAAAGGTCCGCTGTCTCTGATTGCAAAAAGAAGACCGCCGTACAGCCATACGACGGTCTTTCCGCAATGTGTGATTCTTACATCACAGTGCCATCTGGAATGACGGCATTCTTGTTGATGACGATGATTCCATCATGAATTGAATACATCTCGAAATCTCCATCCGGGCGTGGAATGTTGTCGATTCCGATGCGGCAGTTGGATCCGATTCTCGCATTCTGGTCGATGATGGCTCTCTTGATGATCGTAGCCTTGCCGATTCCGATATTCGGAATACCTTTCTTGGCATTCTCCGCCTTCTCTTCCTCGGTCTCGTAGAATGTCGCACCCATGCAGTATACGCCATCGAGGGAAGCACCGGCTTCGATGAATGTACGGACACCAACAATTGAATTGACGATGTATGCATTCGTGATGATCGATCCCTCTGATGTGAGTGAGCATGAGATGTTGCAGAAGTTGGCCTTTGTAGCAGGAAGGTGCCTTCTGTGTGTATAGATCGGCATTTCCTCATCATAGAAGTTGAATGCCGGTTTCTCTGAGGCAAGGTTGAGGTTTGTCTCATAGAACGCCTTGATTGTTCCGATATCCTCCCAGAAGTCATCGAAGAGGTAAGCGCCTACACGGCGGGTCTTGATGATCTCAGGAATGATTTCCTTTCCGAAGTCCGTCTTGTCGTTGTTGAGAGCTTCCTCCATCGTCTTCGCATTGAAGATGTAGATACCCATCGAGGCAAGGTATTCGTTGTCCGTGGTCCTTGCGACGCCGAGCTGGCTCTTGAGGCAGTCATCGGAAACCTTGTATTCCGTGATATCCATATCAGGAGCTGGCTTCTCATAGAACTTCCTGATGATTCCCTCATCATCGGCTCCGATGATTCCGAGACCTGTTGCCTGTGCCCTGGAAATAGGCTTTGCAGCGATGGTCAGTTCCGCGCCGGAATCAATATGCCTGTCAAGCATCTTCTGGAAGTCCATTCTGTACAGCTGGTCTCCAGAGAGGATGATGTAGTAATCAGCATTCTGGTCATGGAAGTGCTTGAGGTTCTTCCTTACGGCATCTGCTGTTCCCTGGTACCAGCTCTCACTGGCATATGTCTGCTCAGCTGCGAGAATCTCGACGAATCCGCCAGAGAACTGATCGAACTGGTATGTGTTCGCGATATGATTATGCAGTGAGGCGCTGTTGAACTGTGTGAGAACGTAAATCTGCCTTATGCCGCTGTTGATGCAGTTTGAGATAGGGATGTCCACGAGCCTGTATTTACCTGCGAACGGAACAGCTGGTTTTGCCCTGTCCATCGTAAGCGGATAAAGTCTTGTGCCGCGGCCACCGCCGAGTACAATCGCAATCGCTTTCTTCTTCTTCATTTTTCCAATCCTCCTAATGTATTTATCCTTTATTGCTCAGAGTATTATATAGCTCTATGTATTCTCCTGCGGACTTGTCCCATGACAGATCCGTTGTCATGGCGCGCTTTATGGCTTTCGCCATGCCTTCCTTCTCTTCATTGTAATACCTTATTGCGCGGTTGACAGCATCACTTATCGATTCTGATGAAAGATTCTCCATCAGGAATCCGGTTCCGCTCTCAGGATTAGCTGTTATATCCACTATCGTGTCCGCCAGGCCTCCTGTGCGATGCGCGACAGGGAGAGTGCCATAATGGAGTGAATACATCTGATTGAGCCCGCATGGTTCATATCGTGACGGCATCAGAAAGAAGTCCGCAGCCCCTTCAGCTTCATGTGCCGTCACGCTGCTGAATGCGATTTTTACAGCCAGGTTGTCATGGCGCTTCTCAAGCTCTTTGAGTTTGTCCTCATAATGTTTGTCACCTGTTCCGATGATGAGCATCTGGAAGTTCTCCTGATACAGGAGCTCTTCCAGGACGGGATGATTTCCTCCCAGAAGCTCTGCGTATCCTTTCTGGTCAGCAATGCGGGAAATCATCGTGAAAAGAGGGATATCAGGGTCTTCCTTGAGACCATATTCCTTCTGGATACGCGCTTTGAGCGCCTTCTTGCCAGAAAGATCCCTTGAAGAGAAATGCTCTGGGAAGAACTTGTCTGCCTTCGGGTTCCACTCATGTGTGTCCATGCCGTTGAGGATGCCTTTCAGATCATCTTTCCTCTCCCTCAGCAGCCAGTCCAGGGAACAGCCATATTTCTCTGTCTGGATCTCCTTGGCATAAGTGGGGGAGACTGTCGTTATGCTGTCCGCCGTCTCAAGCCCGGCCTTGAGCATGTTCAGCCGCTCCTCTCCAGGTTTTCCTGAGAAGAGCTCCGGAAGCATCCTGTCTCCTCCGAGAACGGCGTCATAGCGCGAGAAATCACCCTGATAAGCAAGATTGTGAATCGTGAATACCGTGTGTGAGCTTATTCCCGCCTGCTTGATATAAAATGGCACCAGCCCAGCTGTCCAGTCATGGCAATGGACGACATCGGCAATCCAGCCGGAAGCCTTCATGTAACCGACAGCGGCTTTCGCGAAAAGCATGAATCGCCGTCCATTATCCGCATACGGTGTGAATGATGTGTCGCCGTAGATGCCGCTGCGCTCTGTGAAGTATGGATGCTCCAGTCCCACATACTCAACGCCATCGAGTTTTCTGGACACTGTTGATACAGGTTCATCAACAGCAAGCATCGGGACGGTGAATGATGGTCCCTTCCTGAATCCCTTGCGATCTATGAACGAATACATAGGCATGAAAATACGCACTTCCACGCCTTTTTTGGCGAGAGCAGGGGATAATGCACCTAAAACATCAGCCAATCCCCCCGATTTGGAAAAGGGGACAGCTTCGCTTGAAACCATCAGGATATTCATACAGAAGATTATCAGCTAAGCGATTCATAAAGGCAAGGAAAAAACACCTCCCGAGGCGTTAATGATATGCAATTCGAGAGGTGTCTGCGCTTCAGAGATTCTGGATGTACTCGTCTGCGGAATGTGCTGCGGCGGCTCCATCCCCGGCGGCGGTCACAACCTGCCTGAAAGGTGTTGTCCTCACATCCCCTGCCGCGAAAAGCCCGGGCACGGAGGTTCTCATGTGGTTATCGGTGATAACAAATCCATGATCCAGCTCGGCAAAGCCTTCGAGAAGCTCGGAGTTGGGGATGATCCCGACGAAGATGAAAATCGCGTCCACGGCAAGCTCTGAACCGTCTGACAGCCTGACTGATTTCACACCCTTTCCATCTCCCCTGATTTCATCGACCGTAAGACCGAGATGAAGGAAGATGTTGTCTTTCTCATTCACCCTGTCCTGCAGGACCTTCTGTCCTCTGAACTCCGTTCTCCTATGGATGATATGCACCTCGCTCCCAAGCTTGGAAAGGTAGAGGGCATCGGTGAGGGCTGTGTCACCACCGCCGACGACCGCGATTTTCCTGCCTTTGAAGAAAGGACCATCGCATGTCGCGCAGTAGCTGACGCCCTTTCCCTGGTATTCCTCTTCTCCTGGGCAGCCAAGGTGGCGATGACGTGCGCCAGAGGCGAATATTACGGCTTTGGCATGAACTTCGTCATCATTTGTCTTCACGATGAATTGATTGCCTTCTTTTCTTATTGATTCCGCGCCCCAGAATTCGACGCGCACGCCGAAAGAGACAGCCTGCTTCTCAAAGCTCTCTGCCAGCGCATATCCTGAAGTCTTTCCTGTCCCTGGGTAATTCTCGATCTCATCGATATATAGAAGCTGTCCGCCAGGAGCAAGCGAATCTATTGCAAGTGTATTGTAGCCGGCACGCGCGGCATATCCGGCGGCAGAGAGTCCCGCAGGACCGCAGCCGATGACAAGAACATCACATTCCACTTTTTTCCCTCTCCTTCATTTTCTTCTCAAGCGCCTCCTCGGCATCCGAGCGCCTGATGTATACGGGGCCTTCTCCGATATCATCGGCACCTTTTTCCCTGTATTTCTCCAGACCGAGCGCCAGAAGCGCCTTTGAAAGATTCCTCGGAGCTTCAGGGTCGATCAGAAGTGGGATTGAATCGTCGATTTCAGCAATCCTGCTGGCGAAAAGAAGCGCATCAGGGCCGGTGACAAGTACCGGCATATCCTCTCTCTTCAGGGCAGGAATGGCATCTTCTTCCGTGCCGTCCCTGTCTTCGATTATTGTCTCTCCGCCTTTCTTCAATGAGAAATAGAAGCGCTTCTTCTTCGCGTCGATAACGGAAAGTATCGCTCCCGGATAGATACCGACAGCTTCAGATGCAGCGTCAAGCGTTGGGACTGATACGAGCGGGATTGAGAGCGCTGATGAAATACCCTTCATTGAAGCCATGCCGATTCTCAGCCCTGTGAATGAGCCGGGGCCTTTTGCCACGACAAGAAGATCCAGATCCTTCATGGCAATGCCAGCTCTTGCGAGAATGGCCTCGATTTCCGGAAGAAGGTCCTCTGAATGCGAGAAGTTCCCGTCCACCAGTCTCTCTTCGTAGGAGCTCCCCGTCAGAAGGGCAATTGACAGAATCTGGGTTGATGTATCAGCTAAGAGAACATTCATGAGAACCCCCTTTGATTTCGATATTCCTTGTGCCATCATCGAGGATGGTTATGGTGACAAGGAATGCATCCGGACGCATCATGCCGCCTATCTTCTCCGCCCATTCAACAAGCGTGATCCCGTCAGGATAAAGAAATTCCTCTCCACCCATTGATTCGAATTCGTCCTCTCCGGAAAGCCTGTACAGATCAAGATGATAGAGCTTATCACTGCCCTCATATTCCTGTACAAGCGTGAAAGTGGGGGAGACGATTGACTCGGTAATGCCAAGCGCCTTCGCGATGCCTTTCGCAAGCACAGTCTTTCCAGCCCCCAGCGAGCCTGTAAGGGAGACGACGTCTCCACGCCTGAGCTCGCAGCCTAGCCTGTATCCTATATCCATGGTCTCTTGCTCGGAATGTGAAATCATTCACTCCTCCTCATGGTGATGGTGATGGCCGCAGCCGCAGTCATCCTTCTCGATCTCTGCTATCTCCGCAGCATAAGCATCATCGTCATCATCTTCATGCTTCGAATCATCATGCACAATCTCTTCGTGGATCAGCTCTCCGATTTTCTCCCCGGTCTTCTTCTCATATTCCCCGATGAGATTCTTCACTATCTCATCGCTGCCGGAGAGGTATCTGGCTTTCTCAAGATACTCCCTTGCCTCATCAAACTGATTGTCCTGAAGATACAGATAGGAGAGGTTGGAGGCAACAGTGAGATTCTCCGGGTCGAGATCTGCCGCTGTCTCAAGATAAGTCTTGGCAAGCTCTCTGTCGCCGACTTCAAGCTCGTCAATTGAAAGCTCGTTGTAGATATCTGCGCTGCGCTCTCCCAGTTCAAGGCACTTCATCAGGTCGTTTCTGGCTTCCTCGAACCTTGCTGCCTTCCTCAGTGCCCAGCCCCGGAGGAAGTATCCATTCCATACCTTCGGATTCTTCGCGATGAAGCGGGATGCGGCATCGATGGCTTTTTCGTTATCGTCAAGCATGATGAAGTCATAGGCTTCCTTTATCTCCTCGTCGTTTTCAAGCTGGAGCTCGATGCGGGAGAGCAGCTTCTTCATCTCCTGCTTCTTCTCTCCTTCTTCCGCTACTGCCATGTATCTTTCAAGGTAATCCTTCGCTTCTTCAAGGTTGCCGGTGAATGCTTCATAGGAGGAAATCTCCGCAAGGATGTCAGGTTCCTCTCCGAATCTTCTCAGTCCGTCCTTGAGCGTGTGCTTTGCGGAGAGCAGGTATTCATCCTCCTTCTCCTCATCTCCTCTGTCCCTTGCATCGACTGCCATGTATGAATAAAGCGTCGCGAGATTGATGCAGGAGGCGCTCTGCGGAAGCAGATGATATACGGCAAGGAAGAGCTCCTCGGAGAATTCATAATCCTTCTGTTCTTCCTTGGCTATCGCGGCTTTGAGAAGCTTGTCCGGAAGCGTAGGATCGACTGTGAGGACAAAATCCTTGTAGTATGAGGCGTTGCTGTTGTTCTCGTCATAAGCGATGACTGTCAGCATACCTGATACGATTGACTCCAGCGAGATATCCTTCTCCGTAAGCCTTGCAGATCCTGCCTGAAGCTGTACAGGCAGCAAGATGCTGCTGTCGAGACGGAAAGTGTCGCTCTCGATTCTCATTCCCTTCGGTACTCTTATGTATCTGATTGACCTGAGGCTTTCTTCTTTATTCACGCTTACCTCACAAAAAAGTCCTATAGATACGGCTGCTGGTTGCTCTTGAACTAATGTTCAAGGGGGGATCTCTGTTGCCCGCTTTCTGTTCCCCGCAAGAGGGATCAATGCCGCTAAGGCTATGCCGGATCCCGGATATATGGTTTGCTCCAAGAGGCTTCAGATGAGCCGTTCTATAGGTGATTGAAGTTTACCACAGTTTCATTCAGGGTGGAAGAGCTCTTGATAATCGGGTATTATCCCAATATGGAAATGTTTATTTACGGTCTTGGAGCCGGTCTTATCATAGCAGCATTGGTGGCTTTCTATTTCTCGACGAAGATCGGGAAGGTCAATGACGAGAAGAAAAAGGAAGTCCAGAAGTATAAGGATATGCTCTCCGACAGGATGGAGCTTGAGGCAGAGGGTCTCAAGAAGGTCAGGGATGAGAATGAGGAGCT
>CASFLH010000040.1 GCA_949295505.1 uncultured Spirochaetales bacterium
GCTTGGTGTTGATCTCGATACAGGAGACGTTGGATTTTCTGGTGATTTTTATGTTTCACCATCGCTTTCAATTGGAATCAGATATTAACATAATTAAGAATACTCATATGGAGGCGGAGCACCAACCCCGCCTCTTTCCATCATTCATCGTGAAACGAATCAACCCAGCATTCTATTCAATACACCGAGTGTCCAGTTCAGTGAATTCCTTATTATGAATTCCTTATTATCTATGCGCATAACCGCAACGCTATGGGGAGATGCAAAGAAGAAGTACCATGAAACATCCAAGGCTCCTGTCTGGGGATCGACATAATACACCGTTCCATGGCTGTTCTCCGCTATAAAAAGATGTCCCTTGTGTTGTCCAATCCAATCGACCTTGACTATCGCCCTGCTTGATTCTCCGTATTTTCTCATCAGAGCTTCGACTTTCCACTTCGCCTGCTCTGCAGAATCCGCATGGCAATACTCCACTTTATGGTCAGTGAAAACGGCTGGCCATCCAACCTCGTCAACTATATAAGGGAGAGCATCCGGTCTGTCAAACAGAATCGGTTTGGCTATGGCATCAAAGCCTCGGCGCCGTGCTTCATAGGCAACGACACAACGCTGACAATTCTCGGTGTATTCAGGATCATGAGTAGAGAATCCGGGATTGGTCCCGAGGACTGCATCCATTGCTGCTGATTCTTCATCATTCAGGTGAACAGGAAGGATTCCTTTCGCTTTCATTTGTTTCACCTTGAAATATCATAAGAAGATTTGAACATGCTGACGATTGTATTAACACATACCTCTTCGCCAAGCGATCCACTGTTCAGGCATAAATCATAATTCTGTGCTATCCCCCAAGGACGATCAGTATAGTGTGAATAGTAGATTCTCCTGCGTGTATCCTTATCCTCTATTCTCTTCTGGATAGGCTTGTCAGTATTCCCATAGCGCTTCAGGATTCTTCTAGCACGATCTTCGGTATCAGAACAGATGAAGACATTGAGGCAATCCTTCCGGTCTCTCAGGATGTAATCACTGCATCGTCCGACTATCACACAGCTTTCCTTTTCGGCAAGTTCACTTATGACCTTCGATTGCGCAAAGAATATCGTATCGGCAGGTGTCGGTTCGTTGCGGTCATTCAGAGACCTGTTGACAACTATATTGAACAGAAACCTGTTTTTGGCATTTGAATACTCAGAAGCCTCCTTGATGAACTCCTCTGAAAATCCTGTTTCTGCAGCGATCTTCTCAATCAATGCCTGATCATAGAATCCTATGCCAAGTCTCTCTGCCACAGCCTTTCCTATACTGTGGCCTCCGCTTCCAAACTCCCTGCTGATTGTTATGATTCTCTTATTCATATCCTTTCCTCCTGATTCCTTGATAATCCATCCATCTTCCTGATTTCTCTGGCACATAGAATCAGACAGAGAATGAAAGCAAAAGCATCTGCAACCGGATCTGCCATAAGAACACCATCAAGCCCGAAGATAGGAGCAAGAATAAGCATTGCAGGTATGTAGAAGATAAGCTGCTTTGAAAGGGAAGCGACTGCCGCTTTGACAGGCTGGCCGATAGCCTGGAAGAACACACCAGTGCACATCTGCAATCCGTTGAGGAATGTCAGAAGCAGATAGATGCGGAAGCATCTGACTGCGAACTCCTCATACAAAGCTGATTCCGTACCGAATATTCTTATGAGCTGCAATGGGAAGCACTGGAAGATAGCCCAGGACAGCACTGTTATGATGGTGCAGACAACTGAGCCTAGAAGGAATGTCTTCTTCACCCTATCATATTTCTTCGCTCCGAAATTGAAGCCGATGATAGGCTGGCTACCGCTTGCGACGCCTATACCGATGGAGAATGCTATCATGCTCACCTTCATGCAGAGTCCAAATGTGGTAAGAGGGATATCTGCTCCGTATTCTGATAATGCACCGTATTGCGTAAGCAGGTTATTTGAAACAAATGCAACCACAGTTGACGTGAGATTGTTGAAGCAACTCGCGAAACCAAGGCTTGCAAGACGCCCTGATATCGACCACTTCATGACCAATGAAAATCGTGTGAATCTGATTGTCTGGAACTTAAACAGGTATGCAATATTGAAAAGCAGTCCGATGAACTGAGAGAGGATTGTTGCAAGAGCGGCTCCTTCCACACCCCAGTGGAAAACGAAGATGAAAAGCGGATCAAGAATCGTGTTCAGGATCGCTCCGACCATCATCGAGAACATCGCATAACGCGGACTTCCATCTGTGCGGATAGCGGAATTTATGACTGTTGCAACGATTGCGAAAGGAAAACCGATGACGATTATGCGTCCGTAGCCGAGGGCATAAGGCATGATGCTATCCGTCGCGCCGAATATCCGGCAGAGTGGTGTGAGGAATATAAATGCGAAAGCTGCGAAGATGATACTAACGACACTTGAAATAATGATGGCAGTCCCCACTCCCTTCGCAGCCTTATCAGCATTCCCCTGTCCAAGATTCTGGCTGAAGAAAGCGGCAAGGCCATCTCCAAAGAGCGCTGCGATGGCTATCGCTATTGTCGAAATAGGAGCAATAATGTTCGTCGCTCCATTGCCAAGGAACCCTACCCCCTGACCGATGAATATCTGGTCTACCATGTAGAGCGAGTTGATTATAAGCGAGATAATGCTGGGAATCACATATATCCTCAGCAGCTTTCCGATCCGCTCATATCCAAGGGGATTCGCTATTGACTGTTTTCCTATCATGATTCATTTCTCCTTAAATTTAGAATTCTAAATATATTTATGTGATGTTTTCTTAACTTGTTATTCACTCATGTCATCGGAAGTTCCTGTTCCTGTATTTATTTAGAATTCTAATTATATTGGCAAGAATAACATCTATTCGATGTTCCTCGTCATCTGCACCAAGACGCTGTCAAATATCTTCAGATCGTCATCAGATATGCCGACAAACATGCTTTTCATATAATCATCTATCCTGCCAACGATATCGTTCTCTATTTCGTACGTTTTATCAGTTAGGACAAGCTTCTTATACCGGCCATCGCCTTCAATGTTCTCTCTTCTCAGATATCCATTCTTCTCAAGATTGTTTATAAGGCTGTTGACCGATGATGGCTTAATTTCAAGAAATTCCTCAAGATCTTTAGGAAAGATATCCCTTTTCTTGGACTCCAGAATGATGAAATGCAGGACAAGGGCCTGGATGCTTGTGAGCGTAGACTCGGTGAAGTAGCTGGAAAAATAACGCCGCATTTTCCTGTTCAGCTTGTCGAACTTTTCCATAAGCATTCTCTCATCCATAGAACCGCTCCTACATAATTAGAATTCTAAACACACATAGTAATACTCACGAACAATTCCATCGTCAATACATAAGACGAACCTGATTATCAGTTGCCACCTGTTTATTGGCATTTATGTTCATGAATGTGAATTTCATTTGAGAGTTCAATTTGAGAAAGGCGGAGCATCGCTACCCCGCTCTTCCCAGCACACATCACCGAAGATATGCCAAAAAGTACTCCCGAGCTTCAGTAACAATCTTTTCGATGAATCCAGCTTTTCCTTCCGTATAAGCCCTACGGTCATCAGGGAAAGAAGAGGCAAGCTGCTTCTTCAGCTTTTCATATTCAGCAGCTCTGTCTGGATGGGAATTCATATAGTCACGGAAAAATATATAGTTATCCCATGCTTTTCCATGCCATTTCACAATGTGAATATGATGCGTGCGTACATTCCCCTCTCCTATGGTGAAGAGAATCTGACCGGGTACATCACTTCCTCTGTATATGATTCCGTATCCTGCCAATTCATCGATATGTGAAGTTACTGATTGAACATCAGCAAGCGCCACAGCTATATCCACAATGGGTTTGCATCTATTGATTTTATGGCTGTACTTCCTACATGCTGGATATCCCTTGCTTCCGGTATGACTTTCCATAAGATCATTATCACTCTTTCCGCCTCGGTTTTCCATTCATTGTCATGGGGGAGCAATTCCGTTTTTCCCCTTCCAAGCCCAAGATGCATCGACTACTCCATGATTTTTCTATGTATACCCTGGCAGTATAGCAAATCCAGAGAGGCAGAGCATAATTCCCCGCCGATTTCCAGATCATCTTCGGAGAGGGCAAGCTCGAGAATCTCTTCTGTCCTCAGATTTTGCTCACAATAGGCTGTTCCGGCGACAAGACTCTCATCCAGTTTCACCTCTTCGTTAGAAGCTCATTGCCCTCATGACACAACAACGTAAGATTGGCAGAATTTGTTGGAGCATACCTGCATTTCTATTCACTTTACCTTGTCCCTCTCCTTATACTGTCACAAAGATGATGAAAGCAATAGGGACAATCATGTATGGTAATTCAATTCAAGGAAAGACCTTCATGGCCGCGTTCTTCGCACTTTCCTCTCTTATCGGCACAGCAATCATCATCTCTGAAAATCTTGCCGACACCAGCACAGTGGGGATTCTGTGGATCATAGTATCATGTCTCATCTATATGATTCTGCATGAGATGATGCATCTTCTTTTCATAATGATATTCTCAGGCAGGAAAATAAGGATATCATTCGTTTTTCCAACAGTTTCCGTATCATGCGATGAGCTCTTCACCAGAAAGCAGTTCATTGTCATCGCCGCCGCACCTGTTCTGATTCTTGGCATCATACTTTTCCTGCTTCTCTTTCTCTTGCAAGATAAATATAAATTCCTCCTCAGCATACTTCTTACACTCAACACCGCGGCTTCAGACGGCGATTTCCTGCAGATATTCCAATCGCTGAAATACCCGCGGGATGCACTTTTCCAGGATAGAGGCAATGAGACTGCAGTCTACTCAGAAGAGGTTCTGAACAAAGTGTTCTGACAGATAGCCTTCTGGATTACATTCCTCCTCACCCGTGTCTCATCCACCATGATGAATGAATAGCCGATGAGTCCCAGAAGATATCACTGAAGATATGATCAGGAGAAGCATGAACAATGTGCATGCCGGGATGGAGACAGGGAAAAGATAAGGCTGCATGTTATTCTGCCTATCCATACTCATAAAGAGTGGATTTTATCTTGCGTCCTAAGCGTTGTCTCGCGTCCGGTGCATCATCATGAAGTATGCTGTCACGACAATCATGTCAGCAAGAAGCCACGCGAATGGCGTCGAGAATACAACTCCACGATAGCCAGCATATATGGCGAGCAGAATGGAAGCAGAGCATCTGGCGGCAAGCTCTGCTATACAGGCAGCAAACGGAGCTTTGGAATTACCAAGCGACTGGACTGCCGTGCGGTAAACGCAAAGGATACCAAGGAGAGGATAAAAAGGCACCGTGATAATGAAGAAATCACGGCAATACAGAAATGTATCGGGAGAAGGATTCGCAACAAAGAGAGGAACAACATACGGCTCAACAATCATGATGATACACATGATTACGGCATCTGTGATCAGAGAAAGAAGCAAGGAGGACCTGACTCCGGTCCTGATTCTCTCTGTCTCGCCAGCTCCCTGATTCTGGGAAACGTATGCAGATACAGTAGAGACATATGAGCCATTAATCAGTACAGACAGCTGATCCATCTTCGTTGCCGCCGTATAGCCCGCGATTGCAGCTGTTCCGAATCTATTCACGGAAGACTGCATCACGACCTGCCCTATGCACATTACAGACATCTGAAAACCCATGATGAAGCCCAGTGACAGATTCCTTCTCAATGCCTGAACATCAGGGTGCCAGTATTTTCTACCTATGCTCATAACGCTATAACGCTTTTTCGCTGATATAAGCGAGAGAACACCGGAAAGAAGCTGCGACAGCACCGTCGCAAGCGCGGCTCCACCGACTCCCATTCCGAAGGGAACGATGAATACGATATCAAGAACAACGTTCAGCAATGATGAGATGATAAGGTATATAAGCGGAAGGCGGCTGTCACCTAAGGCCCTGAGTATATTGGAGATAAGATTATAAAGAACGGTCGCGCCGGTTCCAGCCAGGACTATAAGCATATAGATATAGGCATCGTTCGATATCGCCTCAGGTATTCCCATCATGCTTATGATGCCTTTTGCAAAAATACATGTCACTGCGGTGATTACAACTGTCACAGCGACTGAAATATAAATCGAGGCCACTATATTGCGCCTGGCATCTTCTTCTCGCCTGCTGCCTATGTCATGAGCGAGGATTATCGAGAAGCCACCCGTCATACCTGTAATAAAACACAATATGAAGTAAACAAATACAGAAGTGGCCCCAACAGCAGCCAATGCATCCTCGCCTATTGTCTGACCGACAATCAAAGTGTCAGCCAGTGTGTAGAAGAGCTGGAAGAGATTCCCTCCAATCACTGGCAGAGAAAAACGGAACAGAACTGATAACGGACGTCCTTTTGTAAGATCAACAGCCATATCGTCCTCACAATCAGGAGGAAATACTAGCTGCATCTGAACACATAGTCCATATCAAAAAAGGCTAAGGAAAATAAGTATGATGAGATATCCACCCCAGGATAAGAAACAACATCTGTGACTTTAATTTAGTCAGCGCAGAGCATGGAATCATCGGCGGCTTCATGGTATATTCCTTCCAAGCGTAGGAGTGTTTGCTAGGATTTCCCTCTTTGAGGATCCTTTTCATTCCAAGACTTATCTTTTGCCGTTTCTGTATCAAACGTCATTGCACAAGGAGTACTTATGAAAAGAACGTTTTATACGGAAGCCGCATATGCCATAGGCATAATCTTCCTTGCGTTTGGCACAGCATTGATGGAAAAAGCGGATTTCGGCATGTCAATGGTTGTTGCGCCTGCATATCTCATCTATCTGAAAGTGTCTGAATATGCGAACTGGTTCACCTTCGGCATGGCAGAATACTGTCTTCAGGCATTCCTCATAGCCGTGCTTGCGATAATCCTGCATCGATTTAAGCGGAAATACCTTTTCTCCTTCATAACAGCTTTCATCTATGGGAATGTGCTTGATCTCATTATGAAAGCACTGAGCATTTCCCAAGGAAACGGAATACTGCTGAGAACAGCATATTACTGTCTCGGACTGATCGTATGCGCAATCGGGGTATCCCTGTTGTTCAACACCTATATCCCTCCCGAAGCATACGAGCTTTTCGTAAAAGAGTTATCAGAGAGATTCAATCTGGATATCAGCAGGACAAAGACAGTATATGATTGCTGCAGCTGCATGATAGCCATCACCATGTCATTCCTCTTCATCGGATTCGGACATTTTGAAGGGGTAAAACTGGGAACCGTCTTCTGTGCTCTTGTAAACGGATGGACAATCGGTCAATGCAGCAAATGGTTAAACAATCACTTCGATTTCACTGATGCTCTCGCATTAAGGAAATTCTTCCAATGATTCAACCTGGTATGAGCAATAAGCCCCCCTACCCACTGAAAGACAAAACAGTGTTCTCTTGAGGAACCTTTCAGAAATATGGAAAATCCCGAAAAACATGATAAGGTAACGTCAGAAAGGGAAAACATGAGATACAGAGCACTTGGCATGACAGGCCTTGAAGTCAGCGAAATCGGACTCGGAGCTGAATGGCTGGAGAGACATACCACTGAAGAAGTGTGTGAGATCATAAGATACTGCGAAAGCAAGGGCATCAACATCCTGGACTGCTGGATGTCCGAGCCGAATGTGCGCTCGAATATCGGAAAAGCGATAAAAGGGAGAAGAGAGCGCTGGATTATCCAGGGACACCTTGGGTCCACATGGCAGAACGGTCAGTATGTGAAATCCAGGGACCTTGAGAAAGCAGGCGCGGCATTCCAGGATCTGCTGGACAGAATGGAAACCGGCTACATAGACCTCGGGATGATACACTTCGTTGATGAGGAGAAAGAATTCCACCAGATCATGAACGGTGAATTCTACGCCTGTGCGCTTTCATTGAAAAACAAAGGAATTATCCGCCATATAGGGATGAGCACGCATAATCCAAGAGTAGCAAAGCTCGCAGCAGAAAGCGGAAAGATCGAGATGATCCTCTTCAGCGTCAACCCGGCATTTGACATGCTTCCAGCATCCGAGGACCTCAATGAGTATTTTGACGAGAAGACATACACTGAAAACATCGGGGGAATCGCACCGGAAAGAGCGGAGCTTTACCGAGTGTGCGAGAAGAACGGTGTGGGTATCACCGTGATGAAAGGCTATGCAGGCGGGCGTCTCTTCAATGCAGGAACGTCTCCTTTCGGTGTTGCGCTGACACCTGTACAGTGCCTCCACTACGCACTGACAAGGCCAGCTGTAGCCAGTGTTCTCGCAGGATATGATTCAAAAGCCCATGTCGATGCCGCTGTTGCATATGAGACAGCAACCGAGGAAGAAAAAGACTATGCCACAGTGCTGGCAGGTGCACCATACCACGCTTACTCCGGGCAGTGCACATACTGCGGACATTGTGCGCCATGCCCTTCCGGCATTGATATCGCAATGGTCAACAAGCTTTACGACCTTGCGTCGATGCAGCCAGAAGTACCTGCATCCCTCAGAGCACATTATGGAAGCCTGTCAGCGAATGGCAAAGACTGCGTCTCCTGTGGCGGCTGTGAGAAGCGGTGCCCATTCGGAGTGCATGTGATCGAACGCCTGAAGCTTGCGGAAAAGCTCTTCAGCTGACACGCACGAAGAGCCTGGTGACATGCTCACTTTCATTTCTCGTCACGATTGAGGAAACCGACAGCTCCTCATAGATGCTTCCGGAAGGAGTCAGGCCTTCCGCTTCCAGCGAGGAGAGGAATCTCCTATAAAATGATGCAAGATTGCTTAGCGAACCAGCGAAATACATGAACGCATATCGCCCTCCGGGGATTGAATCCTCCGAGGGTTTTGCATATGTGGCATATACTTCACGGCAGATAGCTCCTAGATGTCTTTGCGCATCCGGCAGTGGCACGATGCTTCCAAGCGCTATGATTGCCTTGCAGTCCGCCGCAGCCATAAGATTGCTGTATGCCTCCTGCCAGGACTCATCACTCGTGCATTCTTCCCCAGTGTTCTTTATCGCAGACCTGACTATAGGTATTGAAGGATTTTCCTCGATAAACAGCTTTTCCTTTTCAGTGCTTATTGCCCTGCTTATTGATGTGCGTATGGAACTGACGATATCAAGTGAGAACCTGCACTCATCCATTCTTCTGCGGATGCTCTCCTCCTCTTTCTCCAGCAAGGAAAGGAATGATGGCGTGTTTATGCGCGCGACGACTTCCTTTATGGAAGCAAGCGGTATGCCAAGGTCCTTCAGCGTCAGAATCGTATCAAGTTCATTCAGCTGCTCTGCCGAATAGCATCGATATCCGTTCTCACGGCGCATCACCGGAGAGAATAGACCTATCTTATCGTAAAACAGCAACGTATCCCTGCTGATTGAGAAAAACGAGGCAACCTGGTGCGGCGAATAGTATATCGAATCAGTTTTCATGTCTTCATTGTACCACTTGACTATGGAGTATACTCCATAGTTTTGAATAAAGAATCATGAGATCAGAACAAGCATTTTTCCTGGACACAAGACCATCAAAGCTTTTCTTCAAAGCCGCTGTCCCAGGAGCAATCGGCATGATTGCATCAAATATCTATTTCTCGCTGGAGATGCTCCTTGTAGGCAGATTCCTTGGGCAGACAGCATTCGCAGGCGGCAATCTTGCTATGCCGCTGCTTCTGATTGCCTACGCAGTTGCTGATATGATCGCCGTCGGCTCCTCGATTTCAATCGCCCTGCGACTTGGAGAAGGACGGACTGAAGAAGCTGACAGGATATTCACAGCTGCTGTCATATCAGCATCGGTGCTCAGCACGCTAACAGCTGTCGTTATCACGGCACTGGGACCTTTCCTTTTCTCCATGATGGGCGCAGATGCACCCCTGATAAAAGAAGCTATGGCATATCTGGGGGTATATACCATCTTCATTCCGCTCACCTGCCTTGTCTTCGTTTTCGACAACTATCTGAGAATCTGCGGGAAAGTAAGGTTTTCCATGGTGATGAACCTTGTCCTAGCGGTTCTCTGTCTTGGATTTGAATTCATCTTCCTTTTTGTATTCAAAAAGGGAATTGGCTATGCAGCTCTCGGCACCAGTCTGGGAATGTCCATAACATGCATCATCTGCATGCTCCCCTTTATCAGAGGAAAAATGTCTCTGCGCTTCACGCGCCTGAAAGCATCAAAAGAGACTCTGAAGGAGATTTTCCGGCAGGGACTCCCAAGTTTCCTCAACAACACATCAGGAAGAATCACATCAATAGTCATGAACAGCCTGCTTCTCCATCTCGGAGGAGATATTGCAGTATCCATATACGGAGTATTCATGAATATTGATGGAATCATCGTGCCAGGCATGTATGGCGTTTTCGATTCCCTGCAGCCCGCTATCGGCTATAACTGGGGAGCCGGGAAAAGGGAAAGAGCAGGGAAAATCGCGTGCTGCTGCGTAACGGCTCTGGCCATCATGTGCCTATTTTTCACACTCATCCTGGAGTTCTTCCCCGGTCGCATCTTCTCGCTCTTCCTCGAAAGCAATGGCTCGGAGCTCAGCCTTGCCATCCACGCCATAACCATAATGGGGCTGACATACACAGTCCGCTGGATCAGCTATTCATGCCAGTCCTATTCATCTGCTATCGGAAAGAACAGGGAAGCGACACTGCTGTCCATCTGCAACGCGCTCATATTCCCTCTCCTGATGATGCTGGTACTCTACGGTGCTGGTCTTGACGGTCTCTGGGCAGTAACTCCGGCTGCGGCTTTCCTGACATCGCTGACAGCAGTCATAATCTACTTTCTGAAGATCAGAAAGACCGCAAGCTGACAGAATCAGGATCTCTTCCAGATACCTTTCCTGTAACCGCAGAAGGAAATCATCCAGTTGAGAAGCCATCCGACTGGTACGATATACCACACTGCAGCCACTCCTATGACAGGTGCAAGCATGAACGAGAAAAGCACCCTGGTTCCGAGATTGACGAGATTGGCTGCAGTGAAAATTCTCACATCCCCGCTGCCGCGAAGGACTCCATCAGTCGCCATCTTGAATCCTATAAGCGCGAAAAACCATCCCATGAAGCGAAGATATGCAACTCCCGTACCATACGCTTCCACGGTACCGTCGCTGCCAATGAAGAGGCCCACAAGCGATACCGGGAAAACCTCAAGGATAAGACATGTTGCGGCTGCAAAGAAAAGAACCATGAGATAAGACGCATGATAGCCTTCCCTTACCCGCTCCTCCTTTCTTGCTCCAAGATTCTGTGCTGTATAGGAACTCATCGAGTTCCCGATTGACACCATCGGGACTGTAGCAATGTTCTCAATCCTCATCCCAGCAGAATAACCTGCCAGAACCTGGCTTCCGAAACTGTTTACAACACTCTGAACAAGCATCATTCCTATCGACACCGTCGATTGCTGGAGAATCGAAGGGATTGCAAGCCGCACCATGCTCAGGAACTCCCTGCAATCGAAAACTCTTTCAGCCTTACCCTCAAGAGATGCGAGATCCTTCACAAGAACACCAAAGGACAGGCAGGCGGACACGCCCTGCGCGATCAAGGTTGCCCAAGCCGCACCAGCGATTCCCATATGAAGCACAGCAACCATAAAAAGATCGAGGGCCACATTCAGCACAGAGGAAAATATCAGGAAATAGAGCGGTATCTTAGACTTTCCCAGAGCGTTGAAGATGGACGAAAGGATGTTATACATGAAAAGAAACGGAAGCCCCAGGAAATAAATCCGCAGATAGAGAACAGCGTCCGAATGGATATCAAACGGCGTATTGAGTGCACGCATGATAGCATCGGAAAAGACATAGCCGGCTCCTGCAAGAATTATTGATAGAACAAGGAACGACACAAGCGATGTGGATACCGCCAGCTTGAGTTCCTTATAACGTCTGGAGCCGAACGCGCGGCTGATCAGCACGCTGCCTCCGACACCTCCTCCTATAGCAACAGCTATGAAGACACTCGTGAGGGCGTACGAGGCACCGACCGCCGCCAGCGCCTTCTCCCCGACGAATCTGCCTACAATCACGGAATCCGTCATCGTGTAAAGCTGCTGGAACAGATTGCCAAGCATCATCGGAAGCGAGAATATAAGCAGCGCTTTCCAAGGGCGCTGATGTATAAGATACTCTTTATCTGTCATTGCTGACTCAGCATAGCCGCAATCCTTGTGATAGTCCACAGCATGGCTTCTACCACAGAATCATTTGAATCGCAGCAGATAAAGCCATCATTCAGAATTTATAATAGGCACTTATTAAGACACCTCCTATTCGCAAGGCACCTTTACGAATCAAGATATAAGGGCATGCCGTGTGAACCGGGGCTTTTCTGCTATCATAAGAAGAGATGAAAGAGAGAACGTACATAGCAATAGATCTCAAATCTTTCTATGCCTCCGTCGAATGCCGCGAAAGAGGTCTGGACCCTCTTGATACGAACCTTGTCGTCGCCGATGAAAGCAGAACAGACAAGACAATCTGTCTCGCGGTCTCTCCATCAATGAAAGCATATGGTCTTCCGGGACGTTGCCGCCTATTTGAAGTCAGGGAGAAAGTCAACGATGTCAATGCAGCGAGGAGAAGAACCGCACCTGGGCATAGGCTATGCGGTTCTTCATCAAGCAGTTCCGAACTCATGAAGAATCCCTCACTTGCCCTTTCTCCAATCATCGCAAAACCCAGGATGTCCCACTATATCCAATGCAGTTCCGCAATCTACAGCATTTATCTCAGATACATAGCACCTGAGGATATGCACGTGTACTCAATTGATGAGGTTTTCATCGATGCCTCTGAGTATCTGCGCCTTTACCATCTCTCCGCAGAGGATTTCGCCATGAAACTGATACTTGATGTGCTGAACAGCACCGGGATCACAGCAACGGCCGGTATCGGAAGCAACATGTACCTTGCGAAGATAGCGATGGACATAATGGCAAAGCATATACAGGCAGACAAGAATGGCGTGAGGATCGCCAGGCTGGATGAAATGAGTTACAGGCAGAAACTCTGGACGCATCGTCCGCTGACGGATTTCTGGCGAGTGGGTCCGGGATATGCAAAGAAGCTTGAAGATCACAGGCTCTATACAATGGGTGACATCGCACGCTGCTCAGAAAGAAACGAGGAGCTTCTCTACAGGCTCTTCGGCGTGAATGCTGAACTGCTGATTGACCATGCCTGGGGCTGGGAACCATGCACGATGAAAGACATCAAAGAGTACCGGCCACAATCAAACAGCCTCGGATCCGGACAGGTGCTGCAGAGTCCATACCCTGCTGAAAAGGCCAGACTGGTAAGCCGTGAAATGGCCGACTCTCTCTCGCTCGATCTCGTCGAGAAGAATCTCGTCGCCACCAGTATCACGCTTACAGTTGGTTACGATGCAGAAAACATCAACGAATTCTATTCCGGTCTCACGAAGACCGATCATTATGGACGTACAGTTCCGAAAGGCACGCATGGTTCCTTCACATTCGATATACCGACATCATCAACCATGGAGATTACAGCGGCTGTCATGGAAATCTTCGACAGGATTGTTGATAGCTCCCTGCTGGTGCGACGAATCTATGTAACAGCGGATAAAGTAATTGATGCGGATTTTGCCGAAAGGCCAAGAGCTTTCCAGCCCGATCTTTTCGATAATCCCGACGAACAGAAGAAAGAACGGGAAACGAAGGAGGCCATGACAGAGAAAGAACGGAAGCTGCAGAATGCAACAATCAGCATCAAGCGCCGTTTCGGCAAGAACGCGCTTCTCCGTGGAATGAGTTTTGAAGAAGGTGCGACTGCGCGCGAGCGGAATCAGCAGATCGGAGGGCACAAAGCATGACAGGCCCTTATGATGACATCATCGCCCACTCTCACCATGAATCGCTCCGGCACCCGCGGATGCCACGGATTGACAGAGCCGCGCAATTCGCGCCATTCGCAGCTCTAACAGGGTACGACAGCGCTATTGAGGAGACAGCACGCCTTACAGAGCAGAAAAGCGTGTTGAGCGATGAAGCAAAGGCGGAAATCAATACCAGACTCAGCCAATTGCTTTCATCCCAGAATGCGGAGGAAGCAAGTGTGACTTACTTCTCCCATGATCAAAGAAAAGAAGGCGGAAGCTATAAGAACTGCAGGAGTACCATTCTCTCTGTTTCGAGCAAAGCTGAACTTGTTCTCGGCAACGGTCTTAGAATTCCCATCGAAGACATTATATCAATCGAATAATTTATTCCGAATTAGGATTTATACATCCTATAATATTTGAGAATCACTTGCCGGAGCAATCAAGAACAAGTACGTGCTCAGGCCCATTTTTCATGATTTCTGGGGGATACCCCATCAGCCCTATACATTACATTATATTGGATTCTGTCAATATTGACACTTAGTCCATGAAGTGTTGGAAAAGAAACATAAGGATCAGCAGAGATGAATCTGGCAAGACGAATTTATTCCAGGACCTTTCAGAAGGCATTCAGGATCGCAATCCCGTTTCTTCCTTACAGGAAACCGGAAATACTGAATGGTATCGCAGAGCTTCCGGAGCTTTTCAGAAGCAAAGGCATCAAGAGCGTGCTTCTTGTTACGGATAAAGGCATCAGAGGCATGGGACTGACCAGGAAGCTTGAGAATCTGATGGCCGAAAATGGAATAAGGCTTGCTGTCTACGATTCAACTGTCGCTAATCCAACGACCGACAACGTCGAGGAGGCCAGACGCCTATTCCTCTCCTCCCAATCTGAAGCCATCATCGGCTTCGGCGGCGGCTCCTCGATAGATGCGGCAAAGGCTGTGGGTGCAAGAATCGCATACCCGCGGAAACCTCTTTCAAAGATGGAAGGAATCCTCAAGGTAAGGAGAAGAATACCTCTGCTCATTGCTGTACCGACCACAGCAGGAACAGGAAGCGAGACAACGCTTGCGTCGGTGATTGTCGACAGTACCACAAGACACAAGTATCCTATCAACTCATTTCCCCTTATCCCCCGCTACGCGGTCCTTGATCCGGAGGTCACGAGATCGCTTCCACCTTCACTGACTGCTTCAACCGGACTGGATGCGCTCACACATGCTGTAGAGGCATACATCGGAGGATCCACAACAAAGGAGACACGCTCAGCTGCACGAGAGGCAGTGCGCCTTATCTTCTCGTCACTGCCAAGGGCTTATCACAATGGTAATGATATGGCAGCCAGGGATGACATGCTTCATGCCGCATTCCTAGCGGGATCGGCGTTCACCGTTTCGTACGTCGGCTATGTTCATGCAGTGGCCCATTCCCTGGGAGGAAAATACAACGTCCCCCATGGGCTCGCCAATGCCATCCTCCTTCCATATGTGCTGGAGAAATATGGAGCAAAGGCTGAGAAGAAACTTGCTGAACTTGCAGAGGCAGCCGGCCTCGCAGGACAGGATACTCACGCAAAAGCAGCAGCTTTCATTGCCGCGATAAAGGCAATGGAGAAAGATATGAAAATCCCGGAAAAACTTCCCATCATCAGAGATGAGGATATACCAGAGCTGGCAGCATACGCGGACAAGGAAGCCAATCCTCTCTACCCGGTTCCGGTCCTCATGGATGCCTCAGAGCTCGAGGGATTTTATCATGCAGTGATGGAAAATAAAGCCAGCATGGCAACCATCGCTTAATCATAGCCCCTTACTAACGAAATGGACTGCCATACTAATGGTGGTCCATTTCTTTTCATAACAAACAGATAGATAATAGTCAGCAGTGCTTCCAAAACGATATCTTCAACAGGATTTTGCTTTCCAATGATTCAATTGTATTTTTCATGTACAATTCATAGGAAAGGGAGGAAAGCGTGAAGAAACGACTTATCCAGAGTATTGTGATTCTCGTCGTCATACTGCTTGTCGGAGCTGTATTCATCATCAAGAGAACGGGGACCGGAAGCGTGGGGGAAATGCAGGAGGCAATCAATGCAAATGCTCATGCTCTGCAGGACAGCCGGGCACCTCTTGAGATAGAAGGGTTCACAGCAGAAATGATCCAGAATAATGACAAACCACTTGTCATCGTAATGGGTGAAAGCTGGTGTCAGCCATGTCTGAGAATGATGCCTGATCTCACGGAGCTAAGCAGGACAACCGACGATGTTGAGATACGATACATGGATCTGGAAAAGAACGAGGAGGCTTTCCAGTATTTCCCAATACGCGTAACACCGACCATAGCGGTTTTCGAACCTGAGGGAAAACCATTCACGCCACCAGAGAACTCTTCTATCGATTACATTCTATACACATACCGTGACAGCGGAGAGCATGCGCTGACCATACATGAAGGGTATCTTACACGATCCCAGCTTGAAGCGATGATTGAGGACATAAGAAATGCTGGATAATCTGCTTGCAACCCTTTCTGAGAGCGTACAGAACGCAGGATGGCTCTCGCCACTGATTGCATTGGCTGCAGGTGTAATCACATCCATCACACCCTGCGCGCTTTCACAGATTCCGCTAGTGCTTGGATACGTGGGAAAAGAAGCATCTCCAGGGAAGGCTTTCAGGCTCTCTCTTGTCTATGCCGCAGGAACAGCTGTCACCTTCACCGCATTCGGCATAGCGGCAGCCCTGCTGGGAACACTGATTGGCAATGCCGGAAGATGGTGGTATCTCATCCTTGGGATCCTGATGATTCTTATGGCACTGCAGATGTGGGAAATCATCAGCATAATCCCCTCAACCTACCTTGCTGCCGCAAACAGGAAAAGAGGATATATCGGAGCATTGCTTGCTGGCATACTGGGTGGGATATTCTCCTCACCATGCTCAACTCCTGTGCTTGTAGCTCTGCTGTCAATAGCGGCCTCGGAAGGAGAAGTCGTGAAAGGTGGTTTCCTTCTCCTTCTCTACTCAATCGGGTGCACTGCGCTGGCTGTCGTTCTAGGCTCATCGCCATCGCTGATACGGAAGCTGGGGATGAGGAAGTCATTCAGGACTGTAAGCAAGGCACTCAACATAGCACTTGGCGCCATTGTGCTTGCAATCGGCCTGTATCTGCTCTATCTCGCTTTCTGAACCTCTTCCGGCTCAGCAATCTCATCAAGGGAATCGAGGGCAGCGGAAAGGAGAAAACGGATGATTTCCTCCTCATCGTTCATGCCCTGATACGTTCCAAGGCTCTCTTTCTCCTCTCCTCCATAAAGAGAGACCTTTGGTTCACCGTAGAAGCCTTTCACCCCATATTCTTCCTGAAGTTCCCTGAGAGGCACTCCAATCATAGGTGCCATAGCGCGCAGGTCGTCACGCTCGATTGAAACCGCGAAGATATACCGGCCCTGATAATGCACTGTTATTGAATACGGCGTATAGATAACGACATCGGATCCCATAAGCTCTGCGTTCCTGTGATAGCGCATCTCGAGATCCGCCGCTTTATAAACTCTGACAACAGCGCTGTCAGGATCCGGTATTGTCGGGAATGTCCCGATTATGCTGTCTGTCTCTCTTCTATCAAGAATCATACTCGCTCCAGAAGGTTCTCCACCGTAAGGGTACTGGTATCAGCAACCCCGCGATGCAGGAATTCAGCTGCAACAGCCTCTCCGATAGTCTCTATTGAATTATCATCACCAGCACCGAAAAGCGTGCTGATGACTGCATTGATTCTTATCTGCTCCAGCGGCCTCGCCGGGACGAATAGCGTACGCTGGGTATTCACGGCCATCACCATCCCGGCATCCTCGAGGTCGGTGATGTATTTTGTAAGCCTGTTGGATGGGATGGCAAGCTTTCTTATCAGTTCACGCTGGCTCATGGCACCCTCTCCCTTCTGATAACGGTCCGCAATGAGGAGGAGCGCATTGATTGCCTCCGAAATCTGCCGGTATGGCGATTCAGAATTGCCGAGGATGAATGTCTTGTCCGGCTTGAACTGATGAGCGAACACAAGCTCCGCGGAAAAGAAAACCGCGAACCAGACGATATAGAGATACAGCAGCGCAACGAAAATCGAGGCCATGGAACCGTAGATGACAGAATAGCTGACCATCATCGATGCAATTGTCTTGAAGACGGCAGTGATGACCATCAGCAGCACGATACATGTCGTCGCACCGATGGATGCAGAAGAGAAACGGATTCTGGAATTGGGAACTGCATAGAAAAGAAGGAAAAGAAGAATCCAGCCGACAGCGAATATCAATACGGAATAAAGGAAGCTGCCTGTCGACTCATCGCCTATGACCATCGTGCGCAGCGTATCACCGACCATGCTCTGCAGAGCAAAGACCATAACGACCATGAAGGCCCCGATGATGAGGAATGTGAGGAATGCCGTGAAACGCCTCACGGTCCCGGACGATGCATGCGTGCGGAAAATGCTGTTAATGACAGTGTAGATCTTATTAACCAGCAGGATGCCGGTGAAGATGAATGATACAAGGCCGATGACACCAAGACTCATCGCGTTTGATGAGAACTGCTCAATGTATCTCATCAGCTCATGCCCGGTATTCTCTCCGAACGTATCTTCAGCAATAAGGGCAATGAGTTCCATGAACGGCTGCAATACCCCGAACGCTGAAAGAAACGCAAAAAGGAATGTAAGACAAGGAATGATGGCAATAAGAGTTGAATAGACCATTCCCGAGGCCATCATAGAGATATTGTCGCGCCCAGTACCCCTGAGGGCCATCTCAAGCGCCTTGCCATAACGCATCCACCAGTGCCCGAAACGGGCAAGGAATCCATTTTCCTTATCGCTCATTCTTTTCCCTGATTGCCTCAAGTATGAAATCAGAAACTGTCTTCATGACATCATCCTTGTCCGTTTCATTAAGTATCTCATGCCGGTCTCCCTCGAAAAGACGCAGCGTGATATCTCTTATACCGGCATCCTTGTACATCTTATACACTTTGCGCACCCCTTTTCCATAGCCGCCAACAGGATCATCGCTGCCCGATATTATAAGCATTGGGATATCCTTGCGTATCCGGGAGGCAAGTGTACGGTCATTAGCAGTAAACGATCCCTCGATAAGGTCTGCATAGAACTGGGAGGAACAGACAAAGCCGCAAAGCGGATCCTCATCATATTTACCGACTTCCTCCCTGTCTTTTGAAAGCCATCCTGTCTCACCCTCTCCCGGGAAATGCCTGACAAAGCTTCCAAAGGCCAGCGTCTGCATAAACGGATCCACAGCCTTGGAACCACGCTTTCTTGCCCGATGCAGTGCTATTCTTCTGCCGATATGCCCGACAACACCCTGCGATGCACCTGTCCCGCAGATGATGACAGCATCATAGGATTCCGAATGCTTCTGAAGACATGTCCGGGTCACGAAAGATCCCATAGAATGACCAAAGAGGACATGAGCGCAATCTGGATTCTCCTGCATTATCAGCTCATCGACAGACCAGGCATCGGAAACGATGCGCTGCCATCCACCCGTCTCCGCGAACCAGCCCTTCTCATCATTCTCAAGCGTATAACCATGTCCTCTATGGTCCTGGGCATATACTGTTATCCCGAACCCATTGAGATACTCGGCAAACCTCTGATAGCGAAGACTATGCTCTGCCATGCCATGATTGATATGCAGCGTAGCAATCTGCTTTTCCGCTTTCCAGACACGAAGAAAAATACGATGGCCATCATCCGCTATAAGATATCGTTCTTCCATTTCTCTCTCCTGAACAGCCTCTATGAGAAGCTTAACACGGAAACAGGCATACTTGACACCCAATTACAGCAGAAACATACTCATTGCATGCATCTGATCATCTCTGATATCCACGGTTCGGAAGAAGGCATAAGGCTTGTCATGTCGGCAATTGATCATTTCAGGCCGGATGGCATTCTCAGCGCTGGCGATCAATGCCCTGATCCGATGTTCTCGTCATTCTTTTCATCCCTCATTGCTGTAAGAGGCAACTGCGACAGATTCTACGAATACGATGGGATTGCGTTCCCACCGCTTTCACGTGACCTGAATCTCTATGATCACAGAATCATCATGGTCCATGGCCACATATCGGATTCTTCAGACTTCAGCTTAGCCCCTGGCGACGTGTTCATCACAGGGCACACCCATGTGCCGCATCTTCAGGAAGAGGATGGTGTTGTATTCTGCAATCCGGGATCACCATCAAGGCCACGTTCTTCTGCAGGACCTACCGCCGCATTGCTTTCTGCTGAAGGCCTGTCGCTCTTCTCGCTTCTGGACTTCAGCATTCTTAAAGCAATACGCTTCTCCCGTTCATAGTACTCCATCAGCTTGACAGAGGAGACAGTGGACCCATCTCCGTATGTACTCTCCGGGTCCATTGAAAAATGCTCGTGGATCCTGCCTCCACCCTGGAGGCGCAGCTCATCCATGAGGCTGAGGCCCTTTCTGAGGATATCCCGGCCTTTGAGTCCATATGCGGAAAACGCCATAGCCGCGATGCGGAGAAGGAACGGGACAGAGAAGATGAATGATGGCAATCTCCCCCACCATTGGGGAATCACCCCCATAGGGGAATATCCTTCAGATATCAATGCCAGCCTATATGCGCACTCATAAAGCGCCATGATGGCAGCAGCTTTTTCAGAGAGAGGCCTTGCCGGCAGCAGCCAGGACACTGGAAGCTCCGAATAAAGCCCTAGAATGACAAGCAGCGCACCGGCTTTGTCGCCACGGAGATCCGTCAGGATCGGGAGATGATCCGATGTCGCTATAGCGTCAGGAAATGCCCGCAGTCCCTGGGAAAGCTTATCCGACAGCCCCCTGTTCTCCCCAATCAGATGCACAAGACGGACATATTCATCAACACTCCTGTCTCTCAGAAGCGGAATAGCGTAATCCGTCGATGGATGCGATCCGAGGTATGCCAGGAGCGCTCCTGTATCAACTGCTCCCAGCCCTTCTTCTCTTACGGCATCGGAGAGCTTCCTCACATTCTCGAGCGAGAAGATTCCAAGATTGCTTCCCAGCATGATGCACTCCTGCCATGATGGCAGAATCGCATTGTCCCTGGTACGCCTTCCGCATGAGAACGCGCAATCCTGACATGAATCCGGGAATACCCCATATGCATCCGCGGCAGCTCTTCCATCCAGAAAGAAAGCCCGCGGATCAAATCTGTCGCTGTAATAGCGTACAGGAAGCCATCCAAGCCGGAGGGCGGAATCGATATACCTGCCACCACCTTCTTTCTTCAGGGCCTTGGAAATCCTGCTGCGCTCCTGATGGCGCATCGCCCTCTTTTCCGCCAATCCGCTTCCGATACTGTCCTTGCGGGAGAAACCTGG
Source organism: uncultured Spirochaetales bacterium (assembly GCA_949295505.1). Classification (GTDB taxonomy): domain Bacteria; phylum Spirochaetota; class Spirochaetia; order Sphaerochaetales; family Sphaerochaetaceae; genus Ornithospirochaeta. Next base: position 21,305 of record CASFLH010000040.1, read on the forward strand.
CAGCACGATTGCTTTTATATTCTTCCATCCAAGAAGACAGCCAAGGCCCATGGCAGCGACTTCCCTGCCATCGCACTGGAGAGATGCATACAGGACACCGTTCTCCCCTGCCCGCCCGATGGCAAGAGAGACATCTGTCATATTCTTCCTTGCTTCCTTCCCTGCCTCCAGAGCTGTAAGCCCCTTCAGCGCATCGGCAGGAGACATCTCAGCGCCATCTGCATTTATTGAAAGCATCTGCATTTTGCGCGCACGGCCTGTTATGACGACAGCCTCATAACCTAATCGGTAAAGGGAGTAGCCCGGGGCAAGACCGGATGAGGAGGCGACCATCCGGCCTGTAATCGGAGAGCGGAACACAAACGAGAAGAATGCAGAACCCTGAAAGCGCAGAGCCCTTTCAGATGGCGCTGTGATAATCACAGGCTGCTGATTCTCGTACTCCCTGTACAGGCTGATGGCAAGCTCGAGACCCCGGAGATTGCCTGCCTCCTTCCTCTCTGTCTCCTCCCTGCCAAGATGTATAACAAGCACTGACATGTGCACGATTATATTCCGTAATCGGAAAAAGGGATACTATCATGCCATGACAGATAAGGAATGGGCAGAATTCGAATCAAGAAGGGAACAGTCCCCGTTCAGGATGCGTTTCCATCTCCGCGGTAGGGAAAGGGAATATGCAGCTGTGAAAGGAAGGGAGATTATCGAGCAGCACGCATACGAGTTCGTCAAAAAGCGTCTTGCGCCGGCAGAGCCTGCAAACGATGGAAAGCAGACACCCATGAAAGGCCATCCTGTCTTCATCGCACAGCATGCAACAGCCTGCTGCTGCCGCAGCTGTCTGATGAAATGGCACGGAATCGGGAAAGGCAAGCCCCTGAACGATGAGGAGATTGGATATATTGTCTCAGTGATAATGAGATGGATTGACATGGAAATGAATGGCAATTGCTGACATTCTTCATACTGTCCATCCATATGCTATACTTTCGGCTATGGAAATGCTGAAACTGACACTTGACGGGAAAAAGCTTGAAGTACCGAAAGGCACGAAGCTCATTGCGCTTCTGGACGAGACGAGAGATCTGTCTTATCACTCGGATCCGGTCATCGCAGCGGAAGTGAACGGTACTCTTGTGTCACTTGCGGAACCTCTTGCGGGCAATGCCACGATAAAAACAGTATCTCTTATCTCTCCCTTCGGGAAACGCATATACAGAAAAAGCCTCTGCTTCCTCCTCTCGTACGCGTCATCTGTTCTCGCTCCCGAAAGAACACTCATCATCGGGCACAGTCTGGGTGACGGATACTATTTTCGCTACAGGGATGGTGGGAAACCAGATACTGAAAAGCTCCGGGCCGTCATGAAGGGAGCCATAGAGAGCGACATCCCGATAGAACTTGTGGAGCTGACTCATGACGAAGCGCTTGGATACGCCACCCAGCGCGGGCTGAAGGAAACTGCGGAGCTTCTGGAGACGATGAACAGATCCTTCTATCGCTTCGCAAGAATCGGCACGTGTCTGGAAATGTACTATGAGCCAATGCTGCCTTCGCTGAGATATCTGGAAGTATGGGATCTGCAGGAATACGAAGATGGGCTCCTTCTGAGATATCCTCAGAGCCGCAGCCCTCATGCCCTGATGCCTTTTACTGACAATCCGCTCCTTTTCTCTGTATTCAATGAGAACAAGCGCTATGCCAGTATTCTCGGGATTGCGTCAATCGGGGAACTGAACAGACATATAGTATCAGGGGAAATCGGGAAGACCATTCTTCTCTCCGAGGCACTGCAGCGACGACGTATCTCGGATATCTCAAGGATGATAGCCGCAAGGGAAACAGTGAAGGCCGTATTCATTGCAGGGCCGTCATCATCCGGCAAGACAACATTCTCCATGAGGCTCTCTGATGAGCTGAGAGTCGATGGCTATTCACCGATCAGGATATCGCTGGATGACTATTATCTTCCAACGGAGCGAATCCCGCTTGATGAGGAAGGGAAACGCGACTATGAAGTTCTGGAAGCGCTTGATCTGCCGCTTCTGAGGGAACAGCTTTCAGCGCTTGTCAGAGGTGATGAGGTATATCTAGCGCAGTTCTCATTCAAGGATAAGAAAACGGCTTTCAGTAAAGATCCGATAAAGATGGAAAAGAATTCCATCCTCGTAATAGAAGGAATACATGGACTCAACCCCGCTCTCATTCCGGAACTGCCACAAGAACAGGGATTCAGGGTATATATATCCGCGCTCACTCAGGTGAATCTCGACACGAGATCACGAATCAGCACGACCGACAACAGAATCCTCCGTCGCATGGTACGCGATAACCGCACAAGAGGCTTTGATGCCGTTGAGACTCTTTCAAGATGGCCGTCTGTGGAACGCGGAGAGAAGAATCACATATTCCCGTTCCAGAACAACGCTGACATCATGATCAACAGCGCACTGGAGTATGAGATGGGAGTTCTAAAACCTTATGCGGTGCCCCTTCTGATGTCAGTCGGAAAGGAAAATGGGGATGCATACATCAGCGCGCGCAGGCTGCTTGACTTCCTTGACTATATATGCCCGATTCCAGCAGACAATGTCCCTCCCGATTCGATTCTCCGGGAATTCATCGGAGGATCAGTGTACGCAGCTACCTGATGACATAGACCGTATGGGACTCTGTCAGCACATCAGGGTAGCGCTGAATCATGTTCATCAGCCTCAGCGCCGGTCCTGACGGTTCATTATGCCCGCTCTCCCAGGCCTCAACGGTTTTCTCCGAAACCCCGAGAAGCTCCGCGAATAGGCCAACGGAAAGATGAAGGCGCAGCCTCAGTGTCCTGATCTCATCATTTGTATAAGACTGCAGAGGCTCGATCTTCAGGAATTTATTGCGCTTGGTGAGGACGCCGTTCTTCCTTGGATACAGAGCGTCCCTCACCTCTTCAAGGTATACGCTGATCATTTGCCGTAGATGTGGAGGTTCTCGTTGATCTCCTCAAGTATCCTGTCACGGCACTTGCCACAGGCAGTTGCGCACCCGGTCTCTCTCTGGAGATCCTCAAATGAGCTGACCTTGCCTGATTTCACAAGCTCTTCGATCATCTGGTCGGTAACCCCTTTGCACTCACAGATAATCTTCGCCGTCGTGCCCTTATATGGATTAGGCATACCGTTCCTGGCAAGATAATCGTCAATGGCCGCCCTAAGCGCCTTGTCACCCAGCACAGAGCAATGGAACTTGTGCTCAGGAAGACCGCCAAGAGCATCTGTAATGGTAGCAGGTGTCAGATGGTAAGCCTCCTCAAGAGTCATTCCTATGGCCATCTCACTCATCATTGACGTGGAGGCAATCGCGGAGGCGCAGCCATATGTCAGCCATCTCAGATCAGCGATTCTGCCATCCTCAACTTTAATACCGACTCTCATCTGGTCCCCACATGCCAGGGAACCGACTTCCCCGACACCGTCAGCAGCGAAATCTTCCCCTTCCTTCCAGAGATTGCGGGGATTGATGAAATGATCCTTCACCGTATCTGTGTAGACCCACTGGGCCATGAAACTTTCAGCCATATCACACCTTCCTCGTGCTCATTGCCCTCACTCTCGAGATGATTGGAGGGAGCTTCTCCAGAACATATTCCACATCGTCCATCGTGTTGTACCGGCCAAATGAGAAACGTATCGATCCGTGCGCCAGCTCAACATCCAACCCTGCCGCAAGGAGGACATAACTGGGCTCAAGGGAGCCTGTCGCGCAGGCAGATCCTGTCGAGACTTCAATCCCCTCAAGATCAAGATAAAGCAGAATCGATTCGCCTTCTGCAGAAGGGAATGAGATATTCAGCGTTCCCGGCAGGCACAGGGCCTCATCATTCGAGCCATTGACAATAACATCAGGAATACGTTCCTCGATGCCTTTCCGAAGTGCCTCCCTCATGGTCCAGAGTCTTCTGTGCTCATCATCAAGATTTACCCTCGCAAGCTCCGCGGCTTTGCCGATGCCATAGATTGCCTGATTATTGTAAGTCCCGGCTCTCATGCCATTCTCCTGGTGGCCGCCATGGACAAAAGGTGAAAGCGGGACTCCCGCTCTGGCATAAAGCACCCCTATCCCCTTTGGTCCGTAGAACTTATGTCCTGAGAGGGAAAGATAATCCGCATCGATATCCTTGACAGACACAGGGATCTTGCCGATAGCCTGAGTGGCATCTGTGTGGAAATATGCACCAGCTTTGTGAGCAATCTGAGCACACTCCTTAACAGGCTGGATCGTTCCTGACTCATTATTGCCAGTCATCACAGAGACAAGTGCCACATCACTGCCCATCATCGCCTCAAGTGCCTCCAGCTTCACTCTGCCGATGCTGTCAACAGGGCAGAAATCAATCCTGTATCCTTTGCTCCTGAGATACTTCACCGTCTCGATCGTAGCAGGGTGCTCAACGGCGGATACGATGATCCTGTTGCGGCTATCCCCGCTATCTGCCCGGTCACGGAAGATATTGAAAACCATGTTGTTGCTTTCAGATGCTCCTGAAGTGAAATAAACACCATCCGCACTGGAATCAATAAGCTTCGCTATCTCCTCACGGGCCCATTCTATACCGGCAGCCGCCTGACGCCCAAGCGTGTGCATACTGGATGCATTGCCATAAAGAGCGTCATTGGAATGCATGAAGGCAATCACCTCATCAGCAATCCTTGTTGTGCCGTTGTTATCAAGATAGACATATCTTCTATCCATATTCATCTCCATCCGGACTTAAGGTACATACCCCGGCGGCCTCCGTCAAGGGTACTATCCAGCAGGGGATTACCGTGAACTCAGAATAAGCTCCTGGCGTTTCCTGAATCTTATATGATGGCGCCTTGCCCACTCTGCATATGCGCATGTATCAGGAAGGGAACGGCTGAATGCGGCTTTAAATGGCGTTACTTTCTCACAGCGTGGACAGCGGCTGAAGCGTGACTCATAGACACGGCATGAATGAGTCTCTTCATCATAGAACTCACAAGGGGCATCGAGTGCGATTTCAAGCGCATCAGGGTATATCGTCTTCTCATGGCAGCAGAGACCGCAACGTGAGCAGATATCCTCCCATTTCATATTGTGAAATGCCTCATTGACTCTGAGATCGCGGGCAGCGTCTCAATAACGGAGACAGATGCAAGCCCCGAACGGCAGATTTCATGATCTGCACGGAATTCTGTCCTGGACGGGCGATACTCAAGCTCTGCCGAATCTATCTCCAGTATGCGCCTGGCACCGTCTGTGCTTCTCACGGCAACGGAGTCATTGTATACAATATCCCCGATACCACCAAGCTCATAGCCGCCGCTGAATGAAGAAGGCACATTGATGTTCATGAATGTTCCCGCAGGAATATCATCAAGGAATGCATCCAGATGCCTTGCAAGAAAAGAAGCTGTCTCGATGAAAAGCTTTTCGTTGTCCCGCTCCTCGGCAGAGATCGCAATTGCTTTCATACCATAGAATGCAGCCTGCCGTGCCGCCGCGCATGTACCTGAATATATGATATCAGTAGATAGATTGTATCCATGGTTTATCCCGGAGATCACAACATCGAAAGCGACAGGGAAAAGAGAACAGCGATGACTATAGATAATGCAGTCAGCTGGAGTGCCTGACACATGGAAATGACGAGGAGCATACTCTGTAACGGCAACATGCCCCCGGATTGTCATCGAATGCGACTTCCCGCTCTGTTCGCTATCAGGAGCGGAGACATAAATCTCATGCCCCTCTCTGGCAAGGACTTCCTCGAGTATTCGTAGGCCTGCTGCCTTATAACCATCATCATTAGATAAGAGGATATTCATCGTGAGGTATGATCCTTATCGAACCGGAAGGTGTATACTCCCTCATCAGTGGCTTGAATCCGAATATGCGCTCATATTCCTCAAGCTTCTCTCCAAGCTCCTGCTCCTTGCCGCGGTCCATGAGAGCAACAAGTGTTCCTGTGATTCCGACAGAGATTTCCGTCACACCCATAATGCTGTCACTTTCATTACCCCGCTTCACTAGCCAGTCAACTTCGGGCGATGTGAGCCCCGCGAGATGCGAGATATTCCGCTGCTCTTCGGAGAGGACCTTCCCTAGCTGCCTTGCATCCCCTGACAGCAGATGTTCATACCCCTTTACAGCCGCAGCTGAGTCACCAATCACAAAGGAGATCAGACGTTTCCAGTCTTCTGAAAGTGCCTTGTTCTGTATAATTTCCTTGTATGGAAGATTCCTTGCCTTCGTACCTCTTGGCAGGTTTTCCTTCAGGACTTCGAAAGCCTTCCTCGCTTCCATGCGGAAAATGGCGACTTCCTCAGAAAGCTCATCTGCAGGCAGTGAACAGTCAATGAACCAGGAGCCTACTCCGCTTTCCGGCGTGAAAGGATATGAAAATGGAGTGCATTCGTATGTCTCCAGATCGAAATGCAGCATCTTTCCTGGTTCTGAAGAGAAAATCGTAATCAGATCCCGGAGGCGTGAACGGTATGTATCGGAAAATCTGTTGGAATTATACGCCATCCTGACAAGGCTGTTGATCTCCATCCCATAACCATTGATCTTATCGAGAGCCGTCAGCAGCCCTGCTGTGATAGCCGCAGTAATGGCAGGAGGATCAGCAACAGCGCTCTGCCCCTTGATTGTGAGATCGAATCCTCTGACCTCAAGCTCGGAAGCCTGAAGCATCTGGCAGATTGATTTCACAGGCGTGCACCATTTGTCTTCTTTTCGCGCCCTTATTCCTATCAGCTGGAACTTTTTTCTTTCCTTCTTGGTGGAGTTCAGCACACGGACCTGATTATCCTCTCGTCTGGATACAGCTACCCTGAGCCCATGTGTATTCGTGCTCATGAGAGCATAGCCTGAACAGAATTCGGAAAATGAGCCAAGAAGCGTAGTTACCTGTGGGACTTCTACGACAACGGCGGGCTCAACACCATACTCTGCTTTATGTACGTCGACAATTCCCTTCATACGATTCCAACCCCGGTTACGGGGATAATATAGACAATGAAATAGATTTTGTCAAAAACAAAGGCCGAGGCTTTTCTTCCCCGGCCTTTTCCCTGAGAAATATGCTCAGTTCGATTCTCTGTGGTATCTCTTGTTGAAGCGCTCAACACGTCCTGTTGTATCAACAAGTTTCTGTGTTCCTGTGAAGAACGGATGGCATGCCGAGCAGATTTCGACATGGAGGTTCTTTGCAGTTGACTTTGTCTTGATCACATTGCCACAAGAGCAGTGGATTTCCTGAAGTGTGTACTCAGGATGGATATTCTTCTTCATTTTCTTCCTCCGGTTATATGCATTTCCATCTGCTTTCACAGATGGCCGATATCTTCATCACCTCAGCGTCGATGGAGTGTTCATCGAGTCGAGGAACTCCTTATTATTGTTTGTCTTCTTCATCTTGTCAATCAGAGCTACCGACATGTCGATATCATCAAGATTGCCGAACGCAGAACGCAGAAGGAAGACACGTGAAAGAACATCGGAAGGCAGCAGCAGGTCATCTCTTCTCGTCCCTGACTTCTTGATGTTGATAGCAGGGAACTTGCGGTTATCTGCCATCTTGCGGTCGAGAACGATTTCATTGTTGCCTGTGCCCTTGAACTCCTCGAAGATTACCTCGTCCATCCTAGAGCCGGTTTCGATAAGCGCTGTCGAGATGATTGTCAGAGATCCTCCCTGTTCGATATTCCTGGCCGCGCCGAAGAATCTCTTGGGCTTGTGAAGCGCATTGGAATCCACACCACCTGAAAGAATCTTGCCGGAAGCTGGAACAGTCTGGTTATAGGCCCTTGCAAGACGAGTGATGGAATCGAGGAGAATGACAACATCCTTCTTATATTCCACAAGGCGTTTTGCCTTCTCTATAACCATCTCCGCGACCTGCACATGATGCTGCGCCTGCTCGTCGAACGTGGAAGCGATAACCTCTGCCTTTACGTTGCGGCGCATATCAGTAACCTCTTCCGGTCTCTCATCGACAAGAAGAACAATCAGAGTGACCTCAGGATGATTTGTGGTGATGGCATTGGCGATCTTCTGCATAAGCACGGTCTTACCAGTGCGTGGAGGAGCGACAATCAGCGAACGCTGTCCTTTTCCAATCGGGCAGAAAAGATCAACAACCCTCGTTGAGAGATCGGAGGGCTTTGTCGCCTCCTCTATGACTTCAAGATGAAGTCTCTCATCCGGGAAAAGCGGTGTCAGCGTATCGAAAGGAGCACGGATCTTCGCCATCTTGGGCTCTTCGCCGTTTACCTTGAGCACACGGACCACAGCAGCGCTTTTCTCATTCTCACGCGGTGCCCTGATCTGGGCATAGACAAGATCTCCCGTCTTCATCCCGATTGCTTTAATAAGAGAAGCGGAGACGTAGACATCTTCCGTACCTGCCAGATAGTTATTGAATGGATATCTGAGATAACCGAAGCTGCCCTCCTGAAGCACTTCAAGCGTGCCTTCTGCAAGAAGCACGCCACCGTTGGCGGAATGTAGACGGAGCATCTTCGCAATGAGCTCGGACTTCCTGGAATCAAGGATGACATCCTCAGGGATGCCCTGGTTCTTTGCCCTGTCTCGCAGCTCATCAATATGAAGAGCGGTAAGCACGGAGATGAAAAGCTGAGGCGCATCCGGATGCTCATCCATGTTGATCTCAGGCTGGTAATCCTCAGGAACCCTGCGCTTGCCATTATTCTTCATTCTCTTGTCACGGCGACCTGTGCCGTTATTATGGAATCTATCATCATAGCGCCGCTCATAAGTCTTCTCTGCCTGGGTCTCCTCAGCACCTTCCTCATTCTCAGATGAAGAATCAGCGGCTGTCTCAGCCGGCATCTCATCAGATGCAGGGATATCTGCAGGTGTTTCCTCGGCAGGAGGAACTGCCTCTGCCTGTACTTCAGGCACTGCCTCAGCGGTCCTCTCCTCAGGCTTCTCTGCGCTCTTAACTACAGCGACTTTTGTTTTCCTCTTTATTGTCACACGCGGCTTCTTCTCACCTTCGTCGCCGGCTTTCGCTTTTCTTGGACGACCGGGTTTTTTCCTGACCGGTTTCGCTTCCTCCGCAGGGGCTGCTGCCGGCACTGCTTCGGTCTCATCAAATAAATCTGACATTATTACTCCAAAAGAAATTATTGGTTTCTGAAAGGATTACGCCCCATTTCAGGGTCTTTTTACGTCTCCGATAATATTGCCATCATCGGGAGATAGTCAACAGAAAGAACGCAACCGCCTTAAATATAATCCCAGCCGGAGACGATTGCTGACAGATCTTCACCCTCGATGAATGAGGCAAGAAGAATAAAAGCCGCCACAGAGGCCTTCCTGCGTATCGATTCCCTTCCCCATGAAGAGAAATGCAGACGCACGCTCACGCTTTCCCTGTCTTTTCCAGAGAAACCGAGGTAAACCGTGCCAACGCTCTTTCCTTCGTCCTCATCCGGTCCGGCAACGCCGGTAACGGAAATAGAATAATCCGAACCTGTAAGATGCCTGACTCCATCCGCCATCTCGATAGCGCATTCAGAAGAAACTGTGCCGAAGCGTTCCACCGTCTCATGGCTGACTCCCAGAACATTTTCCTTGACAGCTGCAGCATATGATGTGACAGAACCAAGCATGAAGGATGATGATCCGGGCCTTGAAGTCAGAAGCTCGGAGATAAGACCTCCGGTACAGCTCTCGGCGGCAGACACAGTCGCATTATGACGAGAGAGTGCGTCAATCACCATCTGCAACGCGTCGGTTGAACCTTGCTCTATACGATGCACTCCCACAAGTCCTCTGAGTTTCGCGACGGCGATGTCCCGCTCTGAGCGGGTCTTTCCTGACACATAGAGAGAGATACGGTAATCCTGGAAACGCGTACCCCAGTCAAGCTCAGGGTCAACACTCTCGTAAAGCTCTTCCAGCTTGGCCTCCGCAGTGATGAAGGATGTGTATTCCTCCCTCTCGGCATCTGGCAGATCCAGTTTCTCCCGCACAAGCGGAATGACATATTCATAGAACATGGGATCCATCTCACGCGGCGGTCCCGGAAGAGAAATAAGCAGAGTGCTGCCGCCATAACCATAGAAACCCGGAGCAGTGCCATTGGCATTCGGGATGGATGCAAAACCTTCCGGGATCAGGGCCTGTCTGGCATTTGCCCCATACGCTTTCTCGCCAAGTCGCGCAAGGAGATGCACCCAGGACTTGTCGTCACGGACAAGACGGCACCCCGCGGCATTTGCGATCACGGAGCGTGTCATATCATCGCTGGTGGGACCAAGCCCACCCGTGATAATGACGAGATCGGAAGATCTCATGAGCGCACCGAGCACTGATTCAATCGTGCCATCATCGGGCAGAGCCACTATCTCGGAAACATGCACACCAAGATGAGTAAGCTCACGGCTTATAAGCGAGCCGTGCTTATCCTGGATGATTCCCCTTGTGAGCTCCGTGCCTATTACGATGATGCTGGCTTTCATCTGTTTCTCTTTCCTCTGGCAAATGAGACTATTTTCATCACTGCCCCAATACCAAGAAGCACATAGGATGCGTAGACAGCAGCATGCGCGAAGAGATCGATATGCGTTACATAGAACGTGTCAGGATTGCTTTCATGCGTATAGACCGGCACATGATAAAGATGCCAGCCCATGGCAAACGGCTCCATCTCCTCATGAATCGTTCCCTCTGGCGTGATGAGACAGGTGATACCGCTGTTGGTACCGCGGATTGTGGATTTGCGTGTCTCGATCGAGCGGAATGATCCCATCGCAGCATGCTGCATTTCAGCGCTGACCTTCTTCGACCAGTTATCATTCGACATATTGACAATCACATCTGCGCCAGAAGCCACGAATCCTGCTGAAAGATATCCGAAGTTATCCTCAAAGCAGATAGGGGTTGAGAACTTCACTCCGTCTGATTCGAAGACAACTGACTCATCACCCTGAAGCCACCAGTTGTAATCATTGGCAAGAAGCAGGTTGTATAACCATGGCAGTTCCTCCTCATAGGGGAAATGCTCTGTAAAGGGCACAAGATGCTGCTTGCGGTATGTCTCTCTGATGACACCGTCGTCGAAAAGGATTACCGTGTTGTAATCAATCCTGTTGGTCGATCCATCATCGAGGATGGGAGGCAGCGTCTCATCTTTTATGACACCCTCGGGGTTACCGGTCAGAAGCGGCACGCCGAGATTCTCACCGAAAGCGACGAACTGGTCGACAAGACCTGCCGTGATCTCATACCCAGAACCTTCTGTCGAGTACTGCGTGTGCCATGCGACAGATGGCACAAACGCTGTCTCGCTCCATATGACAAGATCCGGCTCCGTCTTTGAAAGCGCTTCAAGCGTATAGCGGCGGAGATTGTTGAAGTTATGAAGATAAGTGTAGTAGCCACCTTCCCAGGAATCATGATTATGCTGCACCGCGACGACATCCCATATCCTGTCGCTCTCCTTGTTCCTCCACTCAGAGACCTTGACGCCGCCATAGATGAGATTGGCGATCATAAGGAGAGCATAGACTGCGATGAACGCGGCATTGTGCAGGATATATGAAGAGAAACGGGGCGCCTTGTCACTGACGAGATCGGAAAGATAGCGTCCGATGAATGGCTGCGGAAGTATCGCCAGGAACGCGATTCCCCAGATGCCTGTGATATCAGCAATCTGCACGAAAGGCGCATACTGATAAAACGCATATGCTATATTCCCATAGGAGAAACCAGCGAACCAGCTCTCGGAAAGGTAGGCATACGCGACCCAGACGACAGCCTGAACAATATACCCAAAGCGCTTGAAGAAGCTATCTGCAGCTTTCAAAGCGATGAAACAGAGCATCATCTCAAAGGCTTTTATGACAGGTATAAGGACAATCGCAAGGGCATGGAAGCTCTTCAGCCAGTACGCGAAGAATATATAGAAGACGAATCCGAAGAAGAATCCCATCCACCACACATGCTTCCATGATGTGTGCCTGATTACCGCAAAGACGGGAATCAGGGCGATAAAGGCAATAAGCCCGAATCCATCAGGAACAATGAAACCGGGAAATGCCATCGAATAAATAAGAGCGGATACCGCTAAAACAAGAACCTCAGAACCTAAAGTCCTGAGGTTTCTTACAGAAGTTTTCTTCACTGCTGTCTTCAAGCTATCATTCCTCATCTGGTCCAGTCGTGATATCCCAGACAAAATCCTTCAGCTCCTTTCCAGGGCGGAAGATAGCAACACCATGCCTGTCGACTGCGACGACATCGCCAGTCTTTGGATTACGAGCCTTCTCGCGTCCTTTTCTGATACGGACCTCGAATGTTCCGAACCCACGGAGCTCGATGACGCGATTATCCTTCAATCCGTCCTTGATCTCTTCGAAAAGCTCATCGATAACCGAATGGATATCCGTCCTGTTGATACCAAGCTTAGCGTGAAGGCTTTCTATGATAGCAGCCTTTGTAAGTTTCTGTTCCATAGCGCACCCACCTCACGCGATTAAGCCATCTTATGATATGCGTGTGCGAGCCTGCTCTTCTTCCTTGCGGCAGTGTTCCTGTGGATGATTCCCTTTCCAGCTACTGTATCAAGGAGCTTGTTGCTCTCTGCCATAGCCTGCTCTGCAGCTGCCTTATCTCCAGCAGCTACTGCTGCGTCGAACTTCTTGATAGCTGTACGCATTGTGCTCTTAGCCATGCGGTTGCGGAGACGGCGCTTTGCTTCCTGGCGCTCTCTCTTCTCTGCGGACTTGTTAGCCATATATTCCTCCAAACAAATTCCAATCGTTATTTTATTCAATTAAATAGCTGTCATACTCTGACAGCGCTTACAGAAATTACCACAAAGACAAGAGCACGTCAACACATTGTCTTGCAATACTTTATTAGCTCTTATATGCAAAGAAGACCAGCGGTGCGAAGCGACAGCGATCAATATGGTTGCCTGCCGGTTCACTTGAAATCATGCGAAATCAGTGGTATCAGGATGAGAATATCTCTTCCTGGTACTCTTCACTCACCTCCCAGAATCCTGTCTCGCTGTTGTATGAAACCTCATCAAACGGTATCTGCATCGTCCGTCCTTCGCTTGCGGATACTGTTATCTTCCTGGAAAGGATGTTTATCTCGCTCACGCGCCAGAGTTCTCTGTCAAGCTTAAGCCTTGTGCCTTCCGGCGGGCAGCCGGCTTTCTCTTCCATATAGTAGTCATACTCATAGGCAAGACAGCAGAGAAGACGGCCGCATGGACCTGATATCTTCATGGAATTCAGGGAAAGGTTCTGCTCCTTTGCCATCTTGATAGTCACAGGATCCATCTCCTTTGTCATCAGATGGCAGCAGTAGTCGCGACCACAGACAGAAAGGCCTCCGATAAGACGGGACTCATCCCTCACACCAATCTGCCTGAGCTCGATGCGCATGCGGAAGACTGCAACAAGATCCTTCACGAGATCACGGAAATCAACACGCTCATCCGCGGTGAAGAAGAATATGACCTTCGGCTCCCCGAGAAGAAAATGTGTCGTGACAAGCTTCATGCCAAGCCCATGCTTCCTGATTTTCTCGCGGCAGATGCGGAGCGCTTCTTCCTCTCTCGATTCGTTCTCTGCATACTTCGCCATCTCTGCAGGGGTTGCAAGATGATCAAGCCATGTGACGCTGCCATCCACCTTCATTCGCTCCGGCTCTTTTGAGATCTGACAGCGGAAACAGGAGTCACACTGGTGGGCACCCTCCTGCGAGGTGTATCTCACATCATCCTCTTCCTTCTCGTCAGCGAAATGAAGACAGGCACCATGAACTTCAGGATATCCCGGCACATAGCTTTTACCCGGAACAGGAGCAGGACCAACCACAACACCAAGATCAAGGCCGAATCTGGTCTCATAGACAACAGGAGTTCCAGCATATAAAACGCTGTCCCATGCACAGAGACAGATATCATTGTAAGAAGGATTCTTTATTACATATACATAAGCCCAGTCATCATCATGCTGTGCAGTCTTCTGCTTCATAAGAAGAAAGCTAGCACACAGCAGATAATTTGAAAAGAGTCCGCATTTGCCTGAATTTATCCATCCTCTATTTTCTGCTAATATCCTGCATGTGGATATAAATACAATCGGGGGACCGTTCATACTGGCACCTCTTGCAGGTTACACGGATAAGGCTTTCAGGGAAATCGCACGCGGCATGGGCGCAGATGCCGCCGTGTCGGAGATGGTAAGCGCAGAAGGGCTTGCCAGGAATGGAGAGAAGACAAAGGCATTGCTTGAACGCTTCCCTGGTGAGGACAGGCTGATCATCCAGATATTCGGGCCATCTGACGATCCGGTACGGAGAGCGATGGACAATCTCCTCGCATATAACCCGACTGCGATTGATATCAACTGCGGCTGTCCGGTACCGAAAGTCGTCAAGACAGGAGCCGGATCCGCACTGATGAAGAACCCGCCGATGATCGGGAGAATCATAAAGGCTATCAGAGAGCGCACAGATATACCTGTATCGGTAAAATTCAGGCTCGGATGGAACGCGGAATCGATAAACTATCTAGAGTTCGCGGATGCAGCAGCGGATGCAGGGGCCTCAATGCTCACACTGCATGCCCGTACAAGAGCACAGGGGTACAGCGGAACAGCTGACCGTAATGCCTTCAGAACCCTTACCAGCCATCTCGAAGGAAGCGGCATTCTTGTCTTCGGTTCCGGCGATGTATTATCGCCAGAAGATGCGCTTGCTCTCATAGAAGACTGCCATCTTGATGGAGTGATGTTCGCACGAGGTGCTATTGGCAACCCATTCATCTTCAGGGAAACGAAAGAGCTTGTCGAGAAAGGCAGCTATGAGAAACCTTCTACAGAAGAAAAAGTCAGTACAGCGCTGCGGCATCTTCATCTCATGATACGTTATTATGGAGAGAATGTCGGATGCCGTGAGATGCGCAAGCATCTGATGGCTTATATCAAAGGCATCCCCGGCAGCAGCCATGTCAAGAACGAGATAGGCAGAGCAGTGACCGAAGAAGAGATGGAAAGAGCCCTCGGGAAGCTTCTTTCCTGAGACTCCGTACTATCTTACCATGTGGAAACAAACCTCTGCCATTTGCTTCGTGGCTTATCTGGAAGAGTAAGCCTCAGCAGTCCTTCATCAGTAAGAGGTTTGATAATGCTGTAATACAGGCTGGTGCGATTGAGCCCTGTGAAATTCTCCAGCTCCTCCCTGGATCTTGGGATTTTGCAGAATTCAATATATATGCTGTAATCGCGATGCTGAAGAGCATTCAGGACTGTCTCTCTGATTGCAATCGGAGGATATTCAAGAATATCGTGTCTGCTTCCCTTTTTATCAAAAGCTATTGCTTTGCGTATATTGTCCAGCACATAGCTGACAGAGGAATCAAGCATTTCTTTTATATTGCCTGTAAATCGTCTTGAATCAAGGAATCTCGAAGACTGAGAGCCCGAAACACTTCCCCTGCTTCCCACAGAGATATCTGGACAGGATTTCATCATCGATTCACTCATTAGCCCTCCACGCAGCGGACACTATATCGGGAACAACTATTTCGGATTTTCTTTGATTTTCACTTTCCGGTATGCTAGCGTTTTAATAAAGGAGTCAAGAATGCGTGTTCTACTGCTAGGATCTGGAGCTAAGGACCATGCTGTTGCATGGTGGTTCAGCAAAAGCTGTTATCTTTCAGAGCTGTTTGCTGCTCCTGGGAATCTTGCAACTGGAAGATTCTGTACGAATCTGCCGGATGTAAATCCCTCAGATCCGATTGCTGTATACGAAACCTGCAGGAAACACAGGATTGACTTTGTCTTCATCGGAACAGAGCAGCCTTTGTTCACAGGTGTCGTGAAGTACCTTAACGAGAAAGGAATCCGCACATTCGGTGCTACAGAAAATGCAGTGAAAATCGAGGGGGACAGATCATTCTCCAGGGCCTTCACCAGCCGTCACAACATACCAATCCCGCATAGCTCATTATTCGGGGATATCGATGGATTGAAAAAATACCTTGAGAAGCACAGCGGAGAACACTTCACGATAAAAAGCAACTTCCTGTCCCCTTCAAGGATAATGCTCTCATCCAATGACACAGGGGCGCTTCTCGATTATTCCAGGCAGCTTTTCCAGAAGGGGCCTGTACTGCTTGAGGAGTATGTGCATGGCGTCCCTGCAAGCTGTTCGCTGCTCCTGGACAGGAATGGATATCTCGTGCTCCCTATCACAAGCGACTATACGAAGAAAGCCGCTGATGACCAGACTCCGACAGGAGGAATGGGAGCGCTCTGCCCGATTCCGATCATCGATGAGATCAAAGAGAAAATCATCGAGAGGATTATCAAGCCGACGCTCTATGGCATGCAGGTTGAACAGCTTTCATACAAAGGGCTCCTGACGCTCTCGCTGATGATCACCCCAGATAAGGAACCGTACCTTGTTGATTATCATGTACGTCTCAATGACCCATCGGCACAGGCGATGATACCTATCATCAATACAGATATAATCGAAATCCTCAGTGCCATGGAAAATGATGATGTCAGTTCCGTTGAGCTTTCCACTACCGATGAATGCACTGTTGCTGTTGTTCTCGCGGCCGAAGGCTATCCGATGGCCCCCAAGACCGGCATGGAAGTAAAGGGACTTACATCCGTCTGCCTCGAACCTCTGAATGATGGGCCTGTTGTCTTCTGCGGCGCAGTGCAGGAACGGGACGGCAAGGCAATAACCACCGGAGGAAGAATCCTTACTGTCGTCGGCAAAGGCAACAGCATCGGAGAGGCAAACAGAAATGCCTATGACCTTATAAAAGGAAAGCATTTCCAGGGCCTCTGGTACAGAGACGACATAGGAAATGCCTATTTCTCGGATTAGCGCGGGCGGCGGAACTCGTAGAGAAGTATTCCAGCGGCAACAGAGACATTCAGTGAGTCGATATGCCCCTGCATCGGGATTGATATGATATGATCGCAGTTCTTGCGCACCAGCTGTGAGATCCCGTCGCCTTCGGAGCCCATCACGATCGCGGTACGCCGCGGGAAGGCCATGCTATAGCTGTCTTCTCCGGCCATATCAGCACCGTAGATCCAGAAACCATTATCCTTGAGCACCTTTATTTCCCTTGTCAGGTTAGTGACAACTGAAATAGGAACATACTGAGCAGCGCCTGATGACACTTTGACGACTGTCTCATTCGCCTGCACCGCACGGCGCTCAGGAATCATGACAAGATCAACACCGAACTGATCCGCCGAACGGAGTATGGCACCAAGGTTATGAGGATCCGTGATTCCATCAAGAATGAGGACCAATGCACCATCGTCTTCTCCAAGGCGTTCGCAGAACTCTTCCACCGATGTCTCGATAAGCCTCGAGGCTCCCCTTCTGGGGCCTCCGAGGTCAAGAATCGCACCGCGGACATCAGCACCAGGCATCATGCGCTCAAGCTCATCCTTCGACAGCTTCTTGACGGCGACCTTGCCGGTCAGCTTCGCCTCCATCACCAGTGCCTCGATCCTTTCTCCGCCCTGTCGCTGGACATAGAGCGTTGATCCCATTCCGGCCTTCTTCAGGGCCTCCTCAATTGCATGATATCCGTAGACTTTCTCACCCATTATTCCTGAAACTCCATTGGGGTGGGACTTGTATTCTCCTTAAGCTCCGCCGCAAGATCCTTCATAAGGCTCTTTGCTTTCATGGAAAGACGCCGGGGCGTCTCGACCATCACACGGATATACATGTCTCCCCGTGATGATCCCCTTGGAGAAGGTATTCCCCTGCCCTTTACACGGAGCATTGTACCAGACTGTATGCCTGCTGGTATATCCACCTTGATATTCGTTCCGTCAACTGTAGGAACAAGGATAGCAGCACCAAGGGCAGCCTGTGTCACGGCAATCGGTATCTGCAGATATACATCACTCCCCTCGCGCACGAAATACCTGTCAGGACGCACTGAGATGAAGAGGATGAGATCTCCGTCCTCTCCGCCATTGGTACCGGCATCCCCCTTGCCGCGAAGAGTAAGACGGGAACCATTATCCACACCAGCAGGAATGTTGACCATCAGCTTCTCTGTCTTGGTGACAGTTCCCGTGCCATGGCATGTTGCGCATGGATTCTCTATCACATGGCCGCTTCCACCGCAGGTACGGCAGGTAGAAGCCATCTGGAAGAACCCGTTGCCGCTTGTCACCCGCCCCGATCCATGGCATGTAGGACAGGTCTTCCTTCCCGTTCCTCCTGTACCGCCACAGCTCTGGCATTTGACTTTATGTCCGAAGGATATTTCCTTCTTGCAGCCGCTGACAGCCTCACTGAAATCTATTGTGATGTCATACCTGAGCGATGCGCCAGGCTCACCATAACTTCCGCGCCGCTGTGCTCTGCCGCCGCCTCCGAAGAACGATGAGAAGAAATCTGAGAAACCACCACCTCCGAAGAGATCGGAGAAATCACGATAGACATTCGAATAGTTGCCGGCCGCGCCTCCCTGGAAGCCATTGACACCGCTGAAGCCGAACTGGTCGTAAGCGCTTCTCTTCTTCGGATCGGAAAGAACCTCATAAGCCTCGCTTGCTTCCTTGAAGCGTTCTTCCGCCTCTTTGTCATTCGGATGCGTATCCGGATGGTTCTGCAGCGCTATCTTCCTGTATGCCTTCTTTATCTCTTCTTCAGTTGCTGTCTTGGAAACTCCAAGAACCTCGTAATAATCTCTTTTCGCCATACCCTTTCCTCTTAACGGCAGAAAGCAGCATGAATCCATGCTGCTTCCCTTTCAATGCAAACAGGTTTCTTACTTGACCTCTTCGTAGCTTGCATCCATCGTGCCATCATCGCCCTTTGATGAGGATGACTGGCTGCTGTCTGAGGATGAAGCTCCGCCTGCTGCGCCGCCCTGGGCACCGGCATTCTGCTGTGCAGCCTCATAGACCTTCTGGCCAAGCTCCATGGAAGCCTGCTGGACCTTCTCCGTCTTGCTCTTGAGCTCTTCTGCTGTCGCATTGCTGTTTGCAAGCGCATCCTTGAGATCCTGTACAGCGCTTTCAATCTTGGCTCTCTCATCCGCGGAGATCTTATCGCCATAATCCTTAAGAGCCTTCTCTGTTGCATAGACAACGCTCTCGCCGTTGTTCTTTGCCTCGATTGTGTCCCTGGCCTTCTTGTCCTCAGCAGCATGTGCCTCAGCATCCTTGACCATTCTGTCAATCTCCTGCTCCGAAAGACCTGAAGACGACTCGATTCTTATCTTCTGCTCCTTGCCGGTTCCAAGATCCTTTGCCGATACATGGACAATACCGTTCGCATCGATATCGAAGGTAACCTCAATCTGAGGAACTCCACGTGGTGCGGGGGCGATTCCTTCAAGGTTGAATGTACCAAGAGTCCTATTCTGGGATGCAAGCTCACGCTCACCCTGCAGAACATGGATTGATACAGCTGTCTGTCCATCGCTTGCTGTAGAGAAGATCTGGCTCTTCCTGGTAGGAATCGTCGTATTCCTCTCAATGAGCTTCGTGCATACACCACCCAGAGTCTCGATACCCAGTGAAAGCGGAGTGACATCCAGAAGAAGAACGTCCTTGACATCTCCCTTGAGAATACCACCCTGGATGGAAGCGCCGACTGCAACAACCTCATCCGGGTTGACTCCCTTATGAGGCTCCTTGCCGAAGAGCTCCTTTACAAGAGCCTGTACGCAAGGAATTCTCGATGAACCGCCAACGAGGATGACTTCATCAACACCCGATGCGGAGATACCGGCATCGCGGAGCGCATTCTCACACGGTATTCTTGTCCTCTCGACAAGCGGTGCAATCATCTGCTCAAACTTTGCTCTTGTAAGCTCCATCTGCAGGTGCTTCGGACCTGTTGCATCTGCTGTGATGAACGGCAGGTTGATAGTTGTCGTTGTCGAAGATGAAAGCACTATCTTTGCCTGCTCCGCAGCTTCCTTCAGTCTCTGAAGCGCCATCTTATCCTGAGAAAGATCGATGCCTGTGTTCTTCCTGAAGTCTGCGACCATCCAGTCAATGATGACCTGATCGATATTATCACCACCAAGGTGTGTATCACCGTTTGTGGACTTTACCTCGAAAACGCCATCGCCAAGCTCGAGGATGGAGATATCGAATGTACCGCCGCCGAAGTCGTATACGGCGATTGTCTCTTCCTTATCTGACTTGTCCTTGCCGAAGCCATATGCAAGAGCAGCAGCTGTAGGCTCGTTGACGATTCTCTTGACCTCAAGGCCTGCGATACGTCCAGCATCCTTTGTAGCCTGGCGCTGAGCGTCGTTGAAGTAAGCAGGAACTGTGATGACAGCCTCTGTTACCGGCTCGCCAAGATAATCCTCTGCTGTCTTCTTCATCTTCTGAAGGACAATTGCGGAAATCTCCTGCGGTGAGTACTCATGGCCTCTGATAGCCACCTTTATCTCATCGTTGGCACCTGATACCACCTGGTAAGGCACCATCTTAATCTCTTCAGCCACCTCATGGTATTTTCTTCCCATGAATCTCTTGATGGAATAAACAGTATTCTCAGGATTCGTGACCATCTGGTTCTTTGCAGGCTTTCCTACAAGACGGTCAGTCTCAGTGAATCCGACTACGGAAGGAGTCGTTCTGTCTCCTTCGCTGTTAGCGATTACTACTGGCTCGTTGCCTTCCATCACAGCAACGCAGCTGTTTGTTGTTCCAAGGTCTATACCAATAATCTTTCCCATTTTATCTTCTCTCCATATTTTCCAGATCATTCAGTACGGAGCCACGCTCCGTATCCAGTGGTAAAATAATAATGCGTATCTATTTCGTCAATTGCTTTTCGGCTTGCCGACCACAACCTTCGCGGCCCTTATCACCTTACCATGAAGCTTATACCCTTTCAGGAAGACCTGAAGGACCTTCTCCTTCTCCAGTCCCTCTACCTCCTGCATCATGCAGGCTTCCATATCTGAGGGATCGAAATCCTCTCCATCCGGCGAGAATGCCTCAAGTCCCCAGTTGTTCTTCAGAAGCGTATGAAGCTGATCCTCGACCATCACGACGCCTGTCTTGATGGTATCGAAATCCTTCGATGTCTCTGAAGCCTCTATGGCTCTTGAGAAGTTATCAAGAGGATCGAGAAGATCTTTGATAAGAGCCTCATTTGCATATTTGACAGCATTCTCCTTCTCCTGTCTGAGACGTTTCTTGTAATTCTCCGTCTCCGCTGCTTCCCTGAGAGCCTTATCCTTGAGATCAGCGATAGTCTCCTCAAGTTCCTTGACCTTCGCACGGAGCGTGTCAAGCTCCGCTTCTTCCGTTTCCGGAGTCTCGGTCTCTTTCACCTCTTCGGATGCAGCTTCCGCTGCCTCTTCCTTCCTGATTTCCTCTTCAGCCATATCAAGCCTCTTCTTATCTTTTTTCTTTTTCATAATCCAGAGGTGCCATAAAGGCACAATGGTAAGTTAACAACACAAGGGAAAATGGTCAAACAGCGGGTCATTCCGACCTCGCACAGTCCTGTCAAATCAAGGAATAGCACTAGAACAAACAAGAGAATTTGCCAAAAGTGTAATTTTTCACCCATCAAAATACATTTTATTTGTATTTTTAGTGCTGTCAGATTACATTTATTATGCAATGAAACGAAAAATAATGGCCGATCTGATAGCTTGGAAGAACAGCAGGACAAGGAAACCCTTGCTCCTGAAAGGTGCCAGACAGGTTGGAAAGACATGGATACTGAAAGAATTCGGTCGGACACAGTACGACTCATATGTCTATCTGAATTTCGACAAGCAGGCGAATCTGTCTTCAATCTTTGAAGATGACATTGATCCGGAACGGATACTGTCACGGCTATCATTGCTTTCGCATAAGAAGATATCACCAGAAAACACCTTGATCATATTCGATGAGATACAGGCATGCCCAAAAGCCTTGAATTCGATCAAGTATTTCAAGGAAGAGAAACCGGAATACCATGTTGCGGCAGCAGGAAGTCTTATGGGGCTAGCTCTCGATTCCACTCCTGTCCCCGTAGGGGCCGCGGATATCATACACATGTATCCGATGACGTTTTCTGAATTTCTGGAAGCTAAGAATGGAGATCTCTATGAATACTATTCGTCAATCAGCAAGAAACAGATTGTCGAGAAGATCTTCCATGACAAGCTTACTGATGAATACCTCAACTATGTCATCATCGGAGGCATGCCTGAATGCGTATCATCTTTTCTGGAGTTTTCAGATCTCAGTGAAGTTGACAGGCTGATGGACGACATCATTGAACTCTACGAAAATGATTTCGCTAAATATTCGGGCCGAATAAGCGCGGAGAGAATATTGCAGGTATTCAGATCCATTCCAAGTCAGCTTGCAAAGCCAAACGAGAAATTCATATACGGAGCCATCAGGAAAGGTGCAAGATCCGTACAGTTCGAAGGGGCGATAGAGTGGCTTGTATCAGCTGGATTGATCAATCGTGTATATAATGTCTCCGAACCAGGATATCCGCTCAGAGCCTATGCCAACAAGGAAGCATTCAAGCTGTTTCTCCTTGATACCGGGCTTCTCAGACATATGGCTGGTGTCGACAACGCCGCTGTAGCACTGAAATCACCATTCCAATTCAAGGGGCCGCTTGCTGAGAATTACATTCTCCAGCAAATGCTTCCAAGCCTGGCAATAGAACCGTTCTATTACAGTACTCCTTCCAGTGAAATTGATTTCATGATCCAGCATGACGCTGAAATCATTCCTATCGAAGTGAAATCGGGGGAAGACAGGGAAGCCCCATCATTCAAGAAATACATACAGAACAGACAGCCAAACACCGCAATAAGATTCTCGATGATGGGCTATAAGAAAAGTGGAGAGATAACCAACATCCCGCTCTATCTCGCAGCACGAATGCAGGATTTCATCTGACAGCAAAGGCCTCTCCCGGAGAAGGAGAGGCCAATAGATAAACTTTGGAAGAGGTTGAACACTCTTCGTTACCTAGTTCATTCAGACAGTGGCGCTAGCCCCACTGCCCCGCTCTGCCCACGAGTTGTCACCCGCGGCGAACTTGCGCTTGTACTCGCGGACCGTGTATGTATTCAGCCCCGCAAGCTGCGCCGTCTTCTTGTATCCGTATCCCTGCTCAAAGAGCTTTAGGCATTCCTGCCGTTTCTCGTTTGGAATCCTGTGCCTCTGGAGGGACGTGGCTTCTCTATCCATATCCTCCTCCTAGAAGGAA
>CASFLH010000041.1 GCA_949295505.1 uncultured Spirochaetales bacterium
CAGCCCCGCAAGCTGCGCCGTCTTCTTGTATCCGTATCCCTGCTCAAAGAGCTTTAGGCATTCCTGCCGTTTCTCGTTTGGAATCCTGTGCCTCTGGAGGGACGTGGCTTCTCTATCCATATCCTCCTCCTAGAAGGAAGCATCTGCCCCTACCCGTCTGGGAAGGAACAGATACTTTCAAACCGATTAGTTGAGGCTAGCTGCTACCTGAAGCTCTACGGCAGCACCCTTTACTTCCACACCATTGCCATTGATGAACGGCTTAACATTTACTGTTAGGGCACCTGTTTCTGTTGAAACAATAGTAATTGTCTGTCCTGGCATATAAGTAACGCCACCGAATACAACCGAAGCAACTTCAAGCTTTACATCACCGTGTGCTGTATAGCTATTTTCGTCTATAACAAAATCAGAAACATTATATATCTGGCCATTCTGGACCTTTCCATTTCCGATTTTGCCTTCAACAGGAGTTACTGCAAGGTTCTCAAAATCAACATATGCAACACCATCAAATGCAACAGTGATAGGATCAGTTGTCTTGTAAGTACCCTCTTCACTGAAATACTTAACTGTAACCTTTACTGCATTTCCTGTTTCGAGAACTACTGCATTGGATATAACTGGTTTCACAGAATCAATTGCAGCTGTGATTGTATCATCTGCTGTTCCTTCAACTACATCGAAAGAAACTTTGTAATCACCAAGACCAGCTTTTACAATTGAATCAAGGAGCGGCTGATAATTAAGCTCTACCTTAATTGAAGCAGGGTCAACATACGAGACACCACTTCCGATTGAGACAGAGTTAGACTCACCGAATTCAGCAACAACAACTCTGATGTCATTAACAGTAGCCTTCGTTACATACTCAGGAAGCTTGTCTGCCGGTTTTCCTGCAATATATACGTCATATGCTCCAGTATAATCTGCAACAACAGGACCAAGATTGTTCTCAAGAGAAATTGTCCAGTCAATCTCAGCATTATACATTGGCTGACCATTATATGTGTATGCAGGTGTTCCTGTAAGAACAACCTTTGTAATTTCAGCCTCAGGCATTACAACTGGTTCATACGCCTTGACTGTAGTCTCACCATTAGAATATGTTGCCTCAACATAGAGCTGATCAACAGACGCAAGATCTATTGCACCATTCTTGTCCGCTACCAGCTTGGTTCCTTCCATATCTGTGGTGAAAGCAAAAGTTGCTCCATAGCTACCAAAGCTCTCTGTAATCACAGATGGCGTACCATAGTTATAGTTAATTGTCACAGATTCAATATCATCATCTGAAATAGCAACTACGTAAGCGCTTCCAGCTGAATAAATCTGCTTTGCAGGACCTTCATAATCTTCAACAAGGGAGAACTCAATGCTTTCAACATACTTTTCCCCTGCCTTATTGACAGTAAGAGCTGCAGAGTAACTAACAACACCTTTGTACTTAACTGAAAGGAATACAGAGGAATCATCTGCAAGTACAGTATCTGCTGCAATAGCCTTCTGGCTTCCATCTACATATGCAACTTCAACCTCATCTGATGCAAGCCTTTCGATATATTCGCCAGCTCCTGCCGTCTTAAGATCAAAGAAGAAATCATCAGCATTTGCTGTTCCAATTGCTTCGGAAGACTGAAGTGCAAAACCTTCTTTAGGAGTTGTCTCAATTTTAACAGTTGTTCCAGAAACATTTGTGTTCTGAGTATCTGTATAGACTTCATCTTCATATGTCATTCTTACACTAAGACCTGATACAGCTGTCTTCAGAAGATTCTTGTAAGCAAGTGGGTTTCCATTAGCATCAACGAACTCAAGAACAACATCGCCTTCAAGGTCTGCAGCTGTTACTTTACTATTCCAGATGCTTACCGTTGCACCACTCTCATCGGTGTATGCAACAACTACATCCTCTGGTGCTGGAGTCGGAATCTCATCGTAAACAAGGTTGAGAAGCTTTCCTGTATATCTTATTCCATCAACCTTTGCGAGAGCATATTCCGGAGCCTCTGGTGCTGCAACATATGTAGCAGTAAATGCGAATGGTGCTGTGACAGGATCTGCAGAGATGTTGCCGACCTGGGCCTCAACAGTAACACTTGTCTCTACGCTTGTGTCAACTTTGTTGAGCTTTGCGATATCATCATCAACCACTTCACCTACTTTATACTCACCAGGAACAAGAACCATTGTCTTCTCAGCGTTTGTGCTGTCCAGATAAGTAGCTGTTACTGTGAGGTCAGATGCCGGGATTGAAAGGTTAGCAACTGCTGCATATGACTCCGGGCCAGTCACTGCAAGGCTCTTGATTGCATAAGCTCTTGCTGTGGCCTTTGCTGTAACATCCTCACCTCTGTAGTTCTTTCCGAGATATGCCTCGACTTCGGTGTCAAAACCGATCTTTGCATCCTCTCCGTCTGCAAGAACAACAGAAACAGTATCATCAGCTGCCACGATTCTTCCGTTGTCGTAAGTAACTGTGACAGAGAACTTCGAAGGATCAAAATTCTGTCCTAAAAGGAAGTCTCCCGTCTGCGTGATGTTTCCGCTTACCACGAAGCTTGGAATCGTCGGCGCATTATCGCATCCTACAAACATAGCGAGAGCCATGATTGCGACGATGCACGTCAAAAGAATAGATTTCTTCTTCATCTTATTCTCTCTCCTCCTAATTTCTACTACCAAAGAGCCTACCCCCCCCCCGGTAGCGATTTGTCAAGACTTTCTTTCCAGATTTCGGAGAAATTGCGTGATATACTTCTTTATATGAGCAAAGCCGAAGAGATAATCAGCAGATTCAGTATTCCGGGAAAGCTTGTCAGCATGAGCGTCAATAAGCAGGGACATATCAACTCGACATTCATTTCAGTCTTTGATGACAACGGGGTTATCAGGAAATATACCCATCAGATGATTAACTGTGCTGTATTCCCCCACCCTGATGAGGTGATGGAGAATATTGTCTCTGTCACGGAGCATATAAGGAAGAAGACAGGGAAAGAGGCCAGCACGCTCCATGTGATAATGACAACTGATGGAAAGCCATTTCTCATTGATGATGAAGGCATGTACTGGAGAACCTATTCCTTCATTGACAATGTCCAGACCTATGACAAGGTCCCCAATGAGGATATCGCATATGCGCTTGGGAAAGGTATCGGGACCTTCCAGAGCGAGCTTTCGGACTTTGACAGCAGCAGGCTGCATATCGTGATACCTCGGTTCCACGACATGAGGATGCGCTATGGCCAGCTCAGTGAAGCGGTCCGGAGGGACACGAGGAACAGACTGCGCTATGTGCAGACGGAGCTGTCTTACCTTATGGACAACAAAGAGCGCGGAGAGCGTATCTGGGACATGTATGAAAAAGGTGAGATTCCCGCCAGAGTCACCCACAATGACACAAAGATCAACAACGTGCTCTTCTCCAGTGAAACAGGTGAAGCCGAGGCTGTCATTGATCTCGACACGATAATGCCTGGAACAATCCTCTTTGACACTGGTGATATGATCCGCACAGCATGCTCGACAGCAAACGAGGATGAGCGTGATACTTCTCTGATGGAATTCTCCGTACCGTTCTACAAAGCATTGGAGAGAGGTTATCTTGAAACAGCTTCGTTCCTTACGGAGAAAGAGCGTAGCCTCATCAAGGAATCCGGCAGGACAATAACGCAGATCATGGCTGTCAGATTCCTCACGGACTATCTTGCAGGAGATACCTATTACAAGATCGCGTATGACGAGCACAACCTGGTGAGAGCAAGAACCCAGATTGCGCTGATGGAATCAATGGACAGACAGTGGGAGGACTTCTAGCTTCTTTCTCATGAAGATTGTTTTATCCACCGGGCTGTCGTTGTAACAGTCCGTGTATTCGAAACCGAGCTTTTCATAGAGCTTCACTGCATCTGCAAGCTCTGGGAGGGTATCAAGGTAGAGGTAATCGTATCCGATGCCACATGCGTCGGATATGATTCTCTCCGAAAGCTGTCTCGCAATTCCCCTTCCCCTGTACTCCGGTCTTACAAAGAGACGCTTGAGTTCCCCGTTTCTATCATCCAGGCGCCTGAGAGCGATACACCCCGCAACGCGTCCATCAGAGAGAGCAAGGTAAAGCCTTCCATCCGGCATCCTGTATTTCACGGATGGATCCATTTTCTCTTCTTCATAGTGCTGTATCTGAAGGTAAATATGAAAAGAGGAATCAAGGGAAATAAGCATCTCCGTATACTCCGCGAAGAGCTTTCTGACATCTTCAAGCCTATCGTATCCGGAAACAATCTCAATCATAATGGACTCCTGCTTTCCAGCCATCTGCCACAGAGCAGATAGAGAATGAACACGGCACTGGATATAAGCCATGTCAGCGGATAAGCAATATAAATAAGCATTATCGAGTGGGAGAAGAGAAGCGCGATACGGACGAAGATCACGCGGAATATGCACCATGAGCCAAGAAGGACGAGCATCGGTACGAATGCCTTGCCCGCTCCGCGCAGTATCCCCGCGCTGCCGTGGGATATCGCAGGAAGAAAATAGAAAAGCGCCTCGATCCTCGCCTGTCTTGCCCCATACATGATGACATCGGGGTCGGAGGAGAAAAGAGACACCAGGAATGGTGCTGAAATGAAGAGCAGCACTCCAAGGATCTCTCCGGAGATTACATCCATGGCCATGCCTTCCTTGATGCCCTTCTTCGTGCGATGAAGATTCCCAGCCCCTATCGTCTGGGCTGTGAAGGTGGTAAGAGCAAGAGAGAAAGTCGTTATCGGCAGAAGCACAAAACCCTCGATCTTCCCGTAGACTCCGAAACCGGCTATCGCAGCTGCGGGAAATGTGTTCACAGATGCCTGCACTACTGTGTTCGCAAGACCCACAATGGAATTCTGCAGCCCTGACGGAAGCCCGTAGCTTATGATTGCCTTAAGTTCTTTCCCATCGATACGGATGGAGCGAAGCCTTATCCTCATGCCGGCCTCTCCCCTCACCAGGCGTATAAAGCATAGAACAGAGCTCACTGCCTGTGAGATGATTGTCGCGAATGCGGCGGAACCGACTCCCATGCCGAACCCTGCGATGAAGAGAATATCCAGTATGATGTTTATGAACGACGAGATAATAAGGTAATAAAGCGGATGACGGCTGTCTCCCAGCGCATTCATGATGCCCATCAGGATGTTGTACATGACTGAGAAGAAAATTCCCGCCGAATAGATCCTGAAATACTCGGAGCTGAGAGGAAGGAGATCCTCCGGCGTGGAAATCCAGCGGAGAATCAGAGGCGTGAATATGACGGCAAAGACAGTGATGATAATCCCTGCGATGATTCCAAATGCGATGTCAGAATGGACTGCCTTCTCCAGCCGCTCTCTGTCCTTTGCACCGAAGGCATGGGAGATGACAACGCCCGCACCGACTGCCATGCCATTGAAGAAGCCCACCATCATGAAGATAAGCGAACCGGATGATGAGACAGCTGCAAGCGCATCAGGGCCAAGGAAGTTGCCGACTATCAGGGTATCTGCGGCATTATAAAGCTGCTGAAAGAGATTCCCTAGGAAAAGGGGTAATGCAAAAGCCATGATCCTTGCCGGGATCGACCCTGTTGAGAAATCCACATTTGACGACTTCACTGCCATGGAATTGGATTATATTCACTCTATCTTGCGCATCAAGCAGGGCAATTTCATTTACAAGCAATTGGTGCTATTCTTCCCCTATGGAAAAGATAGGTTTCATAGGACTTGGCGTAATGGGTGCTTCGATGGCTTCAAGGCTCATCGACGCAGGCTACGAGCTTTTCATCTACAACAGGACAAAATCAAAGGGAAAAGCGCTTGAGGCTAAGGGCGCTCACTGGTGCGATACCCCGCGTTCTGTCGCTGAGCATGCGGATATCACTTTCACTATCGTCGGATACCCCAGGGATGTCGAGGAAGTTTATCTAGGCAAGGACGGCCTCATAGAAGGCGCTTCAAACGGCAAGATCTTCTGCGACATGACGACTACGAAGCCGTCGCTGGACATGGAAATTGCCGTGAAGCTTGCAGAAAAAGGCGCAGAGATGGCTGATGCGCCTGTCTCTGGAGGAGATACTGGCGCAAGGAACGGAACGCTCTCCATAATGGTAGGCTGCAGCGCCGCTATATTCTCCACTCTGCTCCCCTTATTTGAGAAAATGGGAAAGAACATCACGCACATGGGACCGGTAGGATCGGGGCAGCATACCAAGATGGCGAACCAGATTGTCATCGCAGGAACGATGTGTGGCGTGTCGGAAGCGCTTGTATATGGTGCGAAAGCAGGTCTCGATCTTGAGAAGATGGTGAACACCATCTCCAAAGGCGCGGCAGGATGCTGGACACTGGATAATCTCGCTCCTCGCGTACTTAAAGGTGACTTCGAGCCTGGCTTCATGGTCGATCATTTCATCAAGGATATGGGCATTGCGCTTGAGGAAGCTGAGAGAATGGAACTCTCTCTGCCCTCTCTCGCCCTCACAAAGCAGCTCTACCTCGCCATCAAGGCAGAGGGAAAGGGGAAGAAGGGAACACAGGTTCTCGTCAAAGCGCTTGAGGCGCTTGCCGGAAAGGAGATTTTATGATCAGAGAAAAGGATGCCGCTCTTATCAGGCTTTCGGGGGGAAAGGAATTCAGAGCTGATATCATCACAGACAACATGGGCGAGAAGTCCATCGATATCACTGCGCTGAGGAAGGATACAGGATATATCACCTATGATCCTGGCTACGTGAACACAGGTTCCTGCATGTCCTCGATCTGCTACATCAACGGAGAGAAGGGCATCCTGCGCTACCGTGGCTATGACATCGCGGATCTGGTACAGAAATGCGATTTCATCGAAGTTGCCTATCTCCTGATCAAAGGCCGCCTGCCCTCTGCGGAGGAGAGAATCGGTTACCAGAAACTCCTCAACGAAAACTCGCTGCTGCATGTGAACATGCGTGATTTCTTCCGCGCCTATCCCCATGACGGGCATCCGATGGGAATTCTCGCGGCAATGGTCGCTTCCCTCTCGGCATTCTACCCGGAGCTTGAGGACAGGGACCCAGAGGAGAACCTCGACCTCACAGTCACACGGCTCCTGTCAAAGATGAGAACAATCGCGGCCTTCACGTACAGGCAGATGAAGGGGCTGGATTTCGTGGAACCGCAGTATAATTACTCTTACTGCGCGAATTTCCTGAACATGATGTTCCGCACATCAGTCAACAACTACACGCCCTCCCCTGTTCATGTCGCAGCGCTCAACAAGCTCCTGATACTCCATGCGGACCATGAGCAGAACTGCTCTACAAGCGCCGTGCGCCTTGTAGGCTCATCCGATGCGAATCTCTATGCGTCCGTCACCGCTGGTGTGTGTGCCCTCTGGGGATCGAAGCATGGAGGCGCGAACCAGGCTGTCATGGACATGCTGCAGAGGATACAGACGGAAGGTCTTTCCATCGACAGCGTCATCGAACGAGCGAAGAAAAAGGATGATTCATTCCGTCTCTATGGCTTTGGGCACAGAGTGTATAAGACATTTGACCCGAGAGCGAAGATCGCAAAAGAGCTGACAAGAGAGGTCCTTGCCGCATCAGGCAGGACTGATGAGCTTCTGGACATAGCGCTTGAGCTGGAGGAGAGAGCGACGCATGATGATTACTTCATTGAGCGCAATCTCTACCCGAATGTGGATTTCTATACAGGTATCACCTTCCACATGATGGGTATCCCCGTCTCGATGTTCACTGTGCTCTTTGCGATGGGAAGACTACCGGGGTGGATCGCGCACTACCTTGAATGGAGACATGATCCGTATCAGAAAATCGGCCGTCCACGCCAGATATACTCAGGACCGGAGGCAAGGGATGTCATTCCGATTGCCGAACGCTGACGGCTACATATTCGATTTCAACGGCACGCTTTTCTGGGACTCTGAAGAGAACAGAGAAGCGTGGTCCGAGACTTTCAGGAAGTACAGGGGAACACCGATTACTGATGATGAGTACCGCATGCTCAATGGCAGAACCGATGAAGACACGGTGCTTTATCTGGCTCCGGAGAAAAGTCGTGAGGAGCGGGAAGCTATCGCTGACTACAAGGAAGGACTTTACAAGGAAATCTGCCTGAGAAGCAGGCTCACGCTCTCTCCTGGCTCCGAGCGCGTGCTCTCCTGCCTTGCCGGCAAGGGTGTGCCGATGGCAATCGCCTCCTCCGCTCCAGCCGTCAACATGGCATGGTATATTCCGGAATACGGACTGGAAAGATTCTTTGCAAGGGAGCATATCATTGCGGGAAGGACTGACATACCCTCAAAGCCCGACAGCACAATCTTCCGTCTTGCTATGGAGACACTGGGCATTGCTCCTGAGAAAACAGTGATCTTCGAGGATTCGGCCTCGGGCGTGAAGGCAGCCCTCGGCTCAGGAGCGGGACTTGTCATCAGAATAAAAGAGCCCGGACTTGAAAGCATCCGGGACCAGCGTGTGATTGAGATCACATCATTCGAGGAGATACTCACAGAAGAGCAATAAGACTCTCCGTGAAAGCTGATGTCGGAAGGCACTCGCCTTCTCTGCCCTCCTTAACGAGCAGTGAATAGAAATCGGCTGTCACACGGCCAGAGGCTATGGCTTTCCTCACGGCGTTTCTTATCATCACAGCCGCCTCGTTCCAGCCGATGTATTCCAGCATCATCACACCTGAAAGGATGATTGAAAGAGGGTTCACTATATCCTTCCCCGCGATATCAGGAGCGGTGCCGTGCGTTGCCTCGAAGACCGCGGCTCCTGTGGAGTAGTTTATATTCCCTCCCGGTGCGATACCGATTCCACCGACTTCGGCAGCAAGCGCATCGGAGACATAATCACCATTGAGATTGAGCGTCGCTATGACATCATACGCTTCAGGTTTGAGAAGGATGTTCTGGAGGAAAGCATCGCATATCGAGTCCTTGATCTCCACATCTCCATGCGAAGCTGGTATGAAAACCTTCCCATCCTTCTCATAGGCGCCATACTCATCACGTGCCATCTCATAACCCCAGGCACGGAATCCTCCCTCAGTGAACTTCATGATGTTGCCTTTGTGCACAAGTGTCACGGAACGGCGCTTATGCGCGATAGCGTAATCAATAGCTGCCCTTATCAGACGTTTCGAGCCATCAGGAGATACAGGCTTCACGCCGAT
Source organism: uncultured Spirochaetales bacterium (assembly GCA_949295505.1). GTDB lineage: Bacteria > Spirochaetota > Spirochaetia > Sphaerochaetales > Sphaerochaetaceae > Ornithospirochaeta. The sequence goes on from CASFLH010000041.1 coordinate 9,198, forward strand.
GGCGGATGTTTCCGGGAACCGTATCTTGCTAACTCCCATGTCGTGCTGCAGGAATTCTATGACCTTCCTAGCCTCATCCGATCCCGACGGCCACTCAATGCCTGCATAGATATCCTCCGTGTTCTCCCGGAAAACAACCATATCAACTTTCTCAGGATGACGTACAGGAGAAGGAACCCCTTCAAAATACTCAACTGGGCGGAGGCACACATAGAGGTCAAGCTTCTGTCTGAGCGCGACATTTATCGACCTGGCTCCCTTCCCCACAGGGGTCATCAGAGGTCCCTTTATCGCTACAAGAGACTCCTCGATCGCCCTGAGAGTCTCATCAGGAAGATTGACACCAGTTTTTTCGATAGCCTTTCCGCCTGCAAGCACCTCCTTCCATTCTATATGCCTTTTTCCCTCATACGCTTTGCTGACAGCAGCATCGAGCACAAGCCTCATCCTGTCCGTGATTTCCTTGCCAACCCCATCACCTTCGATGTAGACAATCTCAGGATTGTCAGGAACCGACAGGGTGCCATTCCCCATCCTTATTCTCATGCTTTCACCTCATTCAGCTTTCCGCCAGCTCTGAGCGTTTCTTTCTGCTCCTCTGAAGCAAACAGCCTCATCGGGATATCGATGCCTTTCGTATGATCGCGGAGCGTGAAAGTGCCGCTTTCAAGCGACAACATCGGATTGACCAGCTCAAGCTCATCTCCCTGATCGATCTTTCCATAATCATCCTCATTCTCAAAAAGGAGCGGCAGGATGCCGAAATTGCAGAGATTCGCCTGATGGATGCGCTCGATAGAGACAGCACAAACAGCGCGGATTCCAAGATACATCGGGCAGATAGCCGCATGTTCTCTGGAGGATCCCTGTCCATAGGATGCGCCTGCGATGATGAAGCCACTCTCTCCCGCATCTCTGAGCGCCGCGGCTCTGGAGGGGAAATCAGGATCGACGGACTCGAAGACGAACTGGGAATAATGAGGTATGTTCGATCTGTATTTCAGCCTGGCACCTGCAGGCATTATGTGATCTGTCGTTATCTTGTCCCCGACCTTGATCACAGCATGCCCCTTCACGATTTCCGGAAGTGGTGTGTTCTTAGGCGGCTCCCCGATATTCGGTCCCCTCTTTATCTCCGCGCTGAACGAAGGAAGGATGAACATCGAGTCATCAATGAGGAACTTCTCCGGCATACCTGTGCCTGAAAGATCCGCGTCAGACTTCCTCGGATCGGAGAAAACCCCTGTGATTGCCGAATATGCCGCTGTCTCAGGGGAAACAAGATAGAGATTCGCAGACGCTGTTCCGGAACGAGCATAGAAATTGCGGTTGCTGGTCCTGAGCGACACACTATCTGTCCCCGGACTCTGATGATTGCCGATGCAGAAACCGCAGGCGGATTCAAGAATCCTGGCACCAGCCTTGATGAGTGTCTCAAGCGTACCATCCTCCGTGATCATCAGCAGCACTTCCCGCGATCCAGGAGCAACGCCAAGAGATACAGACGGGGCAACGTGATGGCCACGCAGTATTTGTGCGGCCTTTCTGAGATCCATGTAGCTTGAATTCGTGCAGGAGCCGATGAGCACCTGATTGACAGGCATTCCCTCAAGATCCTTCACGCTCCTGATGTTCCCGGGACTATGCGGGCACGCAGCCAGAGGCTCGATGGAAGAGAGGTCAATCTCATAAAGATCATCGTACACCGCATCAGGATCCGCCGCGAGCGGAACATATCCAGCGGTCCTGCCCTGAGCGGTGAGGAATGCAAGCGTATTCTCATCGGAAGGGAATAGCGATGTGGTAACACCGCACTCCGCTCCCATATTCGCAATCGTAGCCCTCTCTGGGACTGAGAGCGTCTTCACGCCGTCTCCGGTATACTCAAAGACCGTGTTCACATTTCCTTTGACACCGAAGCGCTCAAGCACCTTCAATATAACATCCTTCGCTGACACGAAGGGTTTCAGCTTTCCGTGAAGCCTGATCTCCACGACATTGGGAGCTATGATGCTGAAAGGCTTACCCGCCATAGCCAGCGCAACATCAAGACCGCCCGCACCGGCTGCGAATGAGCCAATGCCTCCAGCTGTAGGCGTATGCGAATCCGATCCAAGGAGCGTCTTTCCAGGAAGCGCGAAACGCTCAAGATGAACCTGATGGCAGATTCCATTGCCAGCCCTTGAATAGATCACGCCCTTCCTGTCAGCAACTGTCCTGAGGTACTCATGATCGTCTGCATTCTCGAACCCCACCTGAACTGTATTGTGATCGACATAGCTTATCGCGAGTTCGTTCTGAGCTTTGTCCAGCCCGAGCGATTCGAATTCAAGATATGCCATCGTCCCCGTGGCATCCTGCGTAAGCGTCTGATCTATCCTGATTGAAATGCTCTCTCCCTGCCTGAGTTCCCCGTTCACAAGATGCGAAGAGAGGATCTTATAGCACTGAGTCTGTCCCATGTGATCTCCTTTCCAGAGCTCTGCTCTTCATAGGTATTTGCAGAACTTGATTCTACAGGGAATGCCATCGTATGAAAAGCATTGATGATCGCGTCTTCTCACCATCTCAAGATTGACCATGCTCACAGTCAATGATAGGCTCTCTCCCATGGAGAAGCTTCTTGCGAACATACCGCTATTATCTGCTGCGATAGCATTTATATGCGCCCAGGCTCTGAAGCCCATTATAAACGCATTGCTCGGCAATGGATGGAAATGGCGGTTTCTGACAACTACAGGAGGGATGCCATCCTCTCACAGCGCCGCAGCTGCGGCACTTACGGTGTCCATTGGCATGACAGAGGGTATTGGCAGTACCGCATTCGCAATCTGCGTGTTCATAGCACTCGTGATCATGAATGACGCAATGAACGTGCGCTATGAGACAGGAAAGCAGGCAGAACTCCTCAATAAATGGTCTGAAATCCTGGCGGAGCTTCATGAGAACGGGCCGTTCTCCCCTACTGCGTTCAAGACAATGATAGGACACTCCGCGCTGCAGGTAATTGCCGGTGCGATACTTGGCATCGCAGTCGGAGCCCTCTTCACATACATGAGGCTCTTCAATGGCTAAGCTGACATTCGATGAATTCTATTCGGCCCAGTACGGTGACCGCTGGGAAGAGCTGAAAGAGGCAATGCTCTCAGAAGAGGAGGACAAGACCTCGCCGGAGGGACTTGCTGAGCCATATTACATGGACAGGACGTCAATCGAGACAGCCTCCCTTCTTCCAGTCAAGGAAGGAGACAATGTCCTCGACATGTGTGCTGCCCCTGGAGGAAAGACCATAATACTGCTCCTGAAGCTCAATGGCAGCGGACGCCTTGTCTCAAATGATAGATCAATGGACAGAAGGGAGAGGATGCGAAAAGCCGTTGCGGCCTCTGTTCCTGAGAACCTTAGAGCATCCCATCTCATCACAGGCCATGATGCCTCAAGATGGGGTCTTTATGAGAAAGAGGCATACGATGCCGTGCTCCTTGACGCACCATGCTCATCCGAGCGTCACGTAATCCAGAGCCCGGAGCATCTTGGACAATGGTCGCAATCGAGGCCGAAAAGACTTCAGGCCCTGCAGTATTCGATGCTCACATCCGCGATGCTTGCGCTGAAAAAGGGCGGTGTCCTGCTCTACTCCACATGCTCCATCAACAGCGGAGAGGATGAGGATATCATCAGCAGATTCATAAAGCGTCATCCTGATGAAGCTGAGGAAATCGATATATCACTTGAACATGGGGAAAAGCGCAGCCATGGAGTCATTGTCCTTCCTGACAGAAGCGGAGGAAGGGGCCCAATGTATGCTGCACTATTGAGGAAACTATAAATGAGATGTGCAATCACTGAATGCAGGGAATATAGCTTTCAGGAACTTGATTCTGCCCTGAGAAAGATAATAGACAACACGGAATTTCCTGATGTAAACGGAAAGACCGTGCTTGTAAAGCCGAACATACTCTCGGATGCCGCACCGGAGAAAGCCATCACCACTGACTGCAGAGCGGTGGAGGCTCTGCTTGTCATTCTGAAGGAGAAAGGAGCGGCAAGAATCATCGCTGGGGACAGTCCCGGCACCCAGACGGGGAAACTGTCAACAACTCTCTCAGGTATCGAGGAAGCCGTGAAGCGGCAGGGAGCCAAGCTTTCCGATTTCAGGGAAGAGAACAGAATGCATGAGATAGATGGCATAAGGATTCCAATGTCATCTGCTCTTGATGAGGCTGACGTCGTCATATCATTCGCGAAGTTCAAGACACATCAGCTCATGAGCGCAACGGGAGCAGTGAAGAACATGTTCGGAACCATTCCCGGCCTCAACAAGAGCCCTCTCCATTTCCGTTACCGGACACCGGAGACTTTTGCCGCTTTTCTGATGAAAGTATTTGATGAATGCCATGTGGACTATGCCTTCATTGATGCGGTCATCGGCATGGAAGGACCGGGACCGGGAAGCGGAACGCCAAGGCATGTGGGAATGATGATGGGATCAGCGAACGCATATGCGCTAGACCGGGCAGAGGCCCTGATGATGGGATATGGCAGCGTTCCTCTTATCGAGACTGCGGAAAAGCTTAAGCCGGGGATAAGCGATGCGGAGTTCCCGCTTCTGCAGCCTGCCACTCTTATCATGAAGGACTACAGGAGAATCGGAGAGGGAAAGAAAAACACATTCCGTTCCCTTGTCATCGGAACCATAAGGAATGCCTTCTCTCGCGGGAACAGCGACAGACCACGCCCGGTATTCGAGGAGGAAAAATGCAGGGCATGTTCAAGGTGCGTCAATGTCTGCCCTGCAAAAGCTCTGAAGATAGAAAACGGTCATGTAGCATTCGAGAAAAAGAAATGCATCCGATGCTACTGCTGTCATGAAATGTGCCCTTTCGATGCCATCAAAGTCTGACAATACAAGGAATTAGTTATCATACAACCTGTTCGAAAAGCCTAAAAGCGCCAAATCGACCACGAATCGACCACGCCGGATTTTTCCCGTGGTCGATTCACCCAGTAGATTCTCACGTAAGAACGACATAATGTACCTCTGTCTTAGGTAGTGCACCCCATTCCCTTTCTTATGTTTCACTTGCTTTTCCATTTGAGTGTATTTCAGCGAGTATAATCATTGCGCAATTTCCTCTTTTCTAATTTACCTAATGCGTACTATAATAACTTCTGAGGTTACAGAATGAGCACACAAGGCGACAGGATCAGAGAATTAAGGGAACGCAAGAGGATGACACAGGAGGAGCTTGGCAAAGCCATAGGCACCACAAAGCAGACTATATTCAAATATGAGACAGGGAAAATCGAGAATATCCCGTATAACAGGCTCCTTGATATAGCCAGCGCTCTTGAGGCGGAGCCTTGGGAAATCCTTGGCTGGAAGCAGCCTCTGAATGATGAAGAGGATATTCCTGGTTTCATCTCCGTCCCTTTCATCTCCCAGAAGATTTCCGCAGGATACGGAGAGGATTTCCTTTCAGATGACAGCATCACGCTAAAGCGCATCCAGATTCCTGAATCGATGGCTAGAGGTGTATCAGACAAGTCCACGCTCGTCAGCGCAGAGGTGAAAGGTGACAGCATGATTGACGCCAACATCTACCCTGGGGACTATGTCTTCTTCTCCAAAGGTATGATCAAGGGTGAAGGCATTTATGTGATAGCTTTTGCTGGTGACATCATGGTAAAGAGGCTCTCCTTCGATGGCGGCCAGAACCGTCTTACGATAATAAGCGAAAACAGGAATTATCCTGTACGCACCGTTGATGCAGACACCGATGGCGTCAGAATCCTTGGCAAGGTAATCGGGTGGATACATAACGAGATGTTCTGATTTCATGCCGCCCTTTGTTCCATAGGAGGGCTTCAGGAATCAGAATATTGCGGTTTACATGCTTTGCTTCTCATCAATTGTTTTTATCTTTTTTTGATTTATAATTCATTTATTTTATATTGTTATAATATAAAAACACTGATGATTTATAGTTTATTATTCTTTTACAATATCATATCTGTTTTTATTGATCATTTTAAATATGCTTCATTCCGGAAATAATATCTTTCATATTGTTTTCACTATCATTTCCAATGATGTCTGTGGTCCTTGACTGTCTGCCGCGACATATGACATTTTAATGCCTATGCGCAAAACTGATCTGTCTAAAGTACTCAACAGCGAGCAGGCTGCAGCTGCTGCTGAGATTAACGGTCCTCTTCTTATCATCGCTGGCGCAGGATCCGGTAAAACGAGAATGATCACATACCGCATCGCCCATATGCTCGAAAGCGGTATTGATGAGAAGAACATCCTTGCCCTGACTTTCACAAACAAGGCCGCCAAGGAAATGAGCGACAGAATCAGGAAGCTTATCGGAAAGCCGCTGAAAGACCTCACTGCAACAACATTTCATTCGTTCGGGCTTGGTATTCTCAAGCAATACATACAGCATATCGGATACCATAATGATTTCACGCTCTATGACACGAACGACAACGAAGCGCTTATCAAGAACTGCATCGTGACATGCGGCTATCAGATCCCTGACTACAATGTGCATACCCTGCTCACCCTATTCAGCAATCTCAAGACAGGAAGGGAGAAAATGGAGAATCCGGAAGGAGCAATCGCTGAAATCTACAATGAATGGCTTCTGACACAGAAAGCTTATAATGTCGTAGACTTTGATGACCTTATCCTTCTTCCTATCAGGATATTCGAGCAAAAGCCATGGATTCTTGAAAAAGTGCAGGAACGGTTCCGCTATATAATGGTCGATGAGTTCCAGGACACATCGCTTCTGCAATATCGCCTTGTCTCCATGATCGCCTCTAGGCACAGGAATATCGCTGTTGTCGGCGATGATGATCAGTCAATCTATTCTTGGAGAGGTGCAAATTACCAGAATATCGTGCAGTTTGAGCAGGATTTTCCCGAGCGGAAGGAATTCAAGCTTGAACGCAACTACAGATCAACAGGTAATATACTCACAGCAGCGAATTCCCTTATTCTTCACAACAAGGAAAGAAAAAGCAAAAGACTGTGGACAGAGGAAGGCTCAGGCTCTGCAATTTCCATCAAGCATCACAGGACAAGCGAAGCGGAGGCCTACTGGATCGGAGGACAGATCAAATCCGAGATGAGATCTATCAGAGATCTACGCTATGGCGACATTGGTGTTCTTGTAAGAACCAACGCACTTATTTCAGAGCTCGAGAATGTCTTTGCCGAGATGAATATTCCTGTCAGGGTCTCAGGCGGACAGAGCTTCTTCGACCGCCGTGAAGTCCGCGACATCCTCTGCTATCTGAAAACACTTCTGAACAGCCATGACGACGTCTCTCTCCTGAGAATCATCAACACGCCCAGGAGAGGAATCGGAAGGACAACAATAGAAAAACTGAGGGCAGAGGCTGATTCAAAGCATATATCTCTTTATGAAGCAATGGAGAGCATGACCGGTGAACCATCACCTTTAGCGGCGAAAACAAAGGAGAACCTTCTTGCTTTTATTGCCAAGCTGCAATCCTGGAGGAATTCAGCCGCTTCTCCTGAGAATCTCATCCGGAGAATCACGGAAGAAATCAATTACAAGGGTATGCTTTCGGAGGAATATCCGGATAGTCCCAAAACCGTGGATTACAAGATGCAGAACATCGAAATGCTTGAAAAAAGGCTTAAGCGATATATCGAAATGAATGAAAATGCTGAACTTAAAGACTATCTCAATGCGGTGGCGATCGTCGGTGATGAAAAAGAAGATGATGGAAACAGGATCAACCTGATGACAATGCATGCATCAAAAGGCCTTGAATTCAGAATCGTTTATCTTGCGGGCATCGAGGATGATGTGATCCCTTCCTCACGTGCGCTGGAAGAGAACGCTCATAACATCGATGAGGAGCGCAGGCTCTTCTACGTTGCGATCACCAGAGCCCGGGAGAAGCTTGTCATCAATTACGCCGACACAAGGATATCCAGAGAGGGAGAAGAGAAAATGGTCATTCCTTCCCGCTTTCTTGAGGAAATACCAAAGGATCTGTTCAAGAGCGAAGAGAAAAGCCCGGAGGAACTGAAGAAGGAGCAGATTGCTCGTATGAGAGAGCTTCTTGACCGCGCAAAGAATAATTGATATTGTTTTTCTATAATATTTATTAAATATAAGAATAAAAACAGTCATTATTGATATATTTTATAAAATATCAATGGAACTTGAGTCTGAAACTACTTATATATTTTTTATTCCGATTTCAGATTATAAATTAAGATTTCAAATAAGCATATTTCGCTGATGCTTTAATGAACTGTTACATGGATAGAAATCTTAAACCTGAAAAAATATCCCGGTGATAGGATATTGAATACCTCATATGGCTGATAGAAAAATGGGGCGATCCTGTAGAAAAATAAGGCTTGCATATGAGAACCGAAGTTCCCATATGCAAGCTCTTGAACAAAAATACGGATACCTAATTCAGTTTGTGTCAGTTCTCTTCGGAGTACTTCTTATAGAACTCGCGGAGCGCAAATCTGACACCGGCAGCCCAACCCAGCCCCATGTCTGTGAAGAGCTCCTCCAGCTCTGCCTTGAATGAAGGTTCAATAGAAAATGTCGTAAGGATTTTCTTTTCCTTCTCAGAATTCGAGAACACCCTCTTCGCCTTCATCCCACTCAGGCTTTCATTCTGCATAATCTCTTCCTTCCCGTCAACTCTTCTAAGTGCCATTCTATCACCCTCACTTCCAGATATCTTTATCCAGCTCCATAATCGCCTGCTGTGTCGCAGGTTTCAGCCCTCTTCCGCGCACCTTGAAAAGCTGCGGAGATTTCGAAGCCTCCTGTGCTTTCCTGAAAAGCGGATCTACAGGAATCCTGTATACCTTGAATCTTCCTGAAGCTTCTGCTGCGGCATATATATCGCGATGCTGTCTGATTCTCTCGTCATATGAGTTGATGATTATCTTGTTATGACGAACAGTTGACCGCATGTTCTTCTTAAGCCGCTGCAGCTCATCTATGAATATCTCAAGGCCATCAAGGCTGAAAACCTCTGGCGTCATTGGCGTAATTATCTCATCGCTGGCAATCAGGGCAGAGCGTTCAAGCCTGCCGAGACCTGGCGAAAGGTCAAGAAGGATATGGTCATACTCCTCGGAGATTTCCTTCACGAGATCCTGCAGTATAAATGGTTCTTCAGAAAGCTTTGTCTCACTATAGTTCTTGAGAGTGCCGCCAATGCCGAATGTAGGCAGCACAAAGAGGTTCTCCACTTCCGGGATACTTACTATAGCATTCCGAGCAAAGCATCTTCCCTGCAGGACATCCGCGAGTTCATACTTCGGGGGCTCCTTGAGAAACCAGGATGAAAGATTGCCCTGAGGATCACAGTCAATCGCAAGTGTCTTATGCCCTTCAAGCGCAGACTGGCAGGCAAGAGTACCGGAAATCGTCGTCTTTCCTACTCCCCCCTTCTGCAGATGAAACGCAACAGTCTTTGACATAGTGTATCCTCCGAACACTGCTTTGATTATATGTCACTTCTAGAATTACTACAACGTTTATTCATCAGAAAATGTCAGAAAATCTATAAAAATTATTTACAGTAATATCAATTCACTTAGATTTTCTATTTTTACGATATCAAAAACAATATTTTATATCATGAAAAAGATATAAACTTCTTACAAGTATACATCATGAGGAAAATGACAGTAATTATGATTCTGCTCTATCCTTTCATCCCTGCTTCTTTTGATTATATATATACTTCTTTGGTTTGTGAAGCAAAAAATACTTCTTTCATGAACCCTGTATGAAGTAGAATCAGAGCATGAGATTAATAAGCTGGAACGTCAATGGAATCAGATCGTGCATATCAAAAGGTTTTCTCGATTTCGCAGCCTCTTCGAATGCAGAAATCATCGCGATACAGGAAGTAAAGGCTTCAGAGGGGGCTCTGCAGCTTGAGATCCCCGGGTACAACCACAGCTATTTCTCTTATGCTGACAAGAAAGGCTACAGCGGTACTGCCATATTCACGAAGATAGAGCCTATTTCCGTCTCATATGGGCTGGGAGATGATGTCTTCAATCATGAAGGCCGTGTGATCACACTGGAATATGAGAACTGTTATTTCATCACAGCGTATGTGCCGAACAGTCAGAATGAGCTGAAACGCATCGATTTCCGTCTTGCATTTGACGAAGCTCTCAGAAATCATATTGCAAAGCTCAGGAAAAGCAAGGGAGTCATACTCACAGGAGACCTCAATGTCGCAAGACATCCGATAGACCTGAAGAATCCGAAATCAAATGAAGGACATGCGGGATACTCACAGCAGGAAAGGGAAAGCTTTGAGAAACTGCTCTCCTCAGGCATGATTGATTCCTTCAGGCACTTCTATCCAGATCAGGAAGGAGCCTATTCCTGGTGGAGCTATATGTTCCATGCCCGAGAGAAGAACGCAGGGTGGCGTATCGATTACTTCCTTGTCTCAGAAGAACTGGCAGACAGGATGGAAGATGCGGGGATTCTTTCATCGATAATGGGCTCTGACCATGCTCCGGTCTTCCTCGACATTAATTTGTAAGTTTAACTTAATTTGTTTTAAATAAAGCAATTACCTTGAAAGTGAAAATCCTCTGTCATGATGGCAGAGGATTTTTACAAGCCTGGCTTACTTACTATTTCAGCAGATAAGAAGGAATAGCTCCGCGTGACTGCAGAATCTTGCGCTGCTGCGTATTGAGAACCTTCTTGCACATTCTTATCGAGAGCGGAGTGACCTCCACAAGCTCATCATCCTTGATGAACTGTATCGCCTGTTCAAGGGAAGGCTTTACGACAGGAGTGAGGGAGACAGCCTCATCATGCCCAGAGGCACGGAGATTGGTAAGTTTCTTGGTCTTTGTAGGATTGAGCATCAGATCGAGATCCTTGTTTCTTTCGCCAACAACTTCTCCTTCATATACAGGGTCGCCGGGAACGATGAAGAACCTGCCCCTGTCCTCAAGCTCCCAGATTCCATATGCGACAGCAACACCATCGCGGTCGGAAACAAGAGACCCGGTAAGACGTTCAGCGAAATCCCCTTTATAGGGCTCATATCCTTTCAGATAACTGTTCATGATACCGAACCCCTTGGTATCAGTAAGGAACTCATCACGGAAGCCTATGAGGCCTCTGGCGGGAATATCGAAGCGTATCTTGACTCTTCCACCGGCAGTATATGTGATATCACTCATTATCGCTTTGCGGCGTCCGAGCTTCTCCATCACTGTTCCTGAGAACTCCTCAGGGCAATCCACAAGAAGGACCTCGACAGGCTCTGTCTTCCTGCCGCTCTCATCGGTATGAAAGATAACGTGTGGTCTTCCAACACAGAATTCATAGCCCTCCCGCCTCATCTCCTCAGCGATGATTGCCATCTGGAACTCACCCCTTCCTTTCACTGTAAACGAATCATCCGGATTCTTTTCCACGCGGATGGAAACATTGCGCAGTGCCTCTCTCTGCAGCCTCTCCCAGA
>CASFLH010000042.1 GCA_949295505.1 uncultured Spirochaetales bacterium
CCAAGCCTTGTCATGAGCTTTGCCATGGCAACGGAAGCTACTACTGGAATTACCTTGATTCCGGCTTCCTTCCACATCGCCATATACTTTGAAGGATTTCCTGCACCTGTTGTTACTACAGCTACCTTCTCTTCAGCTGCGACAGCAGCAACTTCATCCGCATATGGGCTCATGAGCATGATGTTCACGCCGAATGGCTTATCTGTCAGTGATCTGGCTGTCCTGATTTCCGTCCTGACATAATCTGCAGGCGCATTGCCTGCCGCTATTATGCCAAGGCCGCCTCCATTGGAGACGGCTGCAGCAAGACGACCATCAGCTATCCAGGCCATACCGCCCTGGAACACCGGGTATTTGATACCCAGCATTGAGCATATCGGGGTCTCAATCACAATCAGTTCTCCTTGCCCTGGATGAACGAAACGAGATCTCCGACGGTCTCGATCTTCCTGTCAAGCTCGATTGAGATTCCAAGCTTGTCCTCAAGCTCCATCAGAAGCTCGACTGTATCAAGCGAGTCGATTCCGAGATCGCGGAACGTGCTCTCCATCTTCACATCATCTGCGCTGCAGTCTGTTCTCTCTGCAACTGTCTCTGCAATTGCCTTGAAGATTTCCTGTTCTGTCATTTTTAGAACTCCTTTAGCTGAATGCTGCTAATACAATTTGACAAAATTTTATTTTTTGTCAAGAAAAAAGATTTGAGGAAATCCCCTCGCGTGCGCGAAATGAATATTAATTGTCACGCTATCATCGGTGCATAGATAGTTTCTACTATGGCATAGTAAATGCAAAACTGTACATTATGAAATAATTTTGTTTGTAGTTGGACTAAATGAGAAAATGGATAATACTGCCTTCCTGAAGCCTTTAAAGTACACGGATTGCTATATTTAATCCCTTCCCGCTGTGATCAGCGGATATAATGGAGGTGGAGAGGATTATGAGACGGATATTGATTTTTCTTTTTGCAGCCATGCTTGTCTGTGCATGTGCCGTCAGTCCGGAGGGGCCGGAGATTCCTCTCGGGAGTCTTGGCAATCATATCTCAGATGCAGAGGCTGTTCTGGGTAATCCTGCATATACGGAAACATCGGTTGTGGGCGAAGATCAGGTGACAACCATTAAAGGCCCATACACGGATCCTGAAAGCGGCGTGACCGTGCTCAATGGTTCCCATAGGATTCTGAGAGCTGATGGAACGGACGAATCACTTCTCCTGCTGAGCTATGCAGAAGATGGTAGTGAGTATCTTGTTGAGGAAGGAAAATCCGTGAGGATTTCCGCTGAAGGGCATAGCCTGGATGAAGAGGCAAGAGCAGAAGCTGAGGGTGTCCTTGCAGAGGCAAGGCGCATCCCTTATGACCTTTTTGTGGAGAAGGACGGGAAGTATGAGTATCATCCACAGCAGAGGAATGGCAGGATAACGGGAATTGCCATCGACTTGGAGCATGATAGCTGCAGTGGCTCTTATATCTATGATGTCGAATATATATCTTCTGATGATTCTGTCCTGAATATCCGTGAGGAGTATTCAAGGAAAATGTCGATGACTTGTGATGGCAGGAACGTCGACCTCACCGCTGTTTTTGCCATTGAGTTCAGTATTAAAGGCCTCCAAGGTGATCCTGTGGAGGTGGAGAATATTGTGCTCTCTTTCTCCGATGTTCATCGCAGTGATTATCCTACAGCAGGAGCTGCTGCGTATTTTGCGGAAATCGTGGAGGAGAGGACAGATGGCCGCATCAGCATAGACGTGCATTATGGTGGCACGCTATATGGTACTGAAAATGAGGCTTTTGAGGCTATAAAGAATGGTCAGCTTGCTTTCACTTCGGTTTCCCTTTCTGCTCTCACGGGAATTGTTCCCGGCTTCACTGTCTTTCAGCTGCCATATATCTTCTCCGATGCCACGCATATGCACGAGGTGCTGGATGGGACAATAGGTGAGTCCCTTCTTGCTGAGCTTGGAGGATCCGGCGTTGTAGGGCTTGGCTACCTGGATGAAGGCGCGAGGAGCTTCTATTCATCCGTTCCGATAAAAAGCGCCGATGACTTTGCCGGTCTCCGGATTAGGGTGCAGAACTTATCTATCCCAAAGGATTTCGTTGCTGCTCTGGGAGCTGTTCCTGTGACTTCAGTAGGTCCTGGTGATGTTTACTATGCCTTGCTTGATGACAGGATTGATGGCGCTGAGAACAACTGGATCACTTATGAGAGCATGGCTGATTACAAAGCGGCTCCATATTATCTTCAGGATGAGCACTTCAGAACGCTGCAGGTAATGATTGCTTCGGAAGAGATTCTCGCCGATCTCAGTGCTGAAGATGTGGCAATCATCAGGGAATGCGCAGCGCAGGCCGCTAGGCATGAGGCCTCCCTTGCCGAGAGGGAAGAGGCAGCGGCAAAAAGCAGGGCGCTTGCTGATGGGGCTGAGATGATTGTGCTTTCAGCGGCAGAGAAAGAGCTGCTTGAAGACATGGCAGAAAGCGTGTATCTGGAACATGGGTCTCAGTACAGCAATCTGATTGAGGCTATCAGGAATGAATAAGGTGGAGAAGGAAATGCTGAAGAAGATTAAATTCCTCTCCGTGTTGCTGGCGGCAGTGCTTATCATTGTTTCCTGCCAGACGAATACGGAAGGGATTGCAGCTCTGGATTATGCGGACAGGGAGAACTGGGCATATTATGCTGAGGGAGAGGGGAAAGCTGCCGATCTCTTCCTTATCTGTCCGACTGTTGACATGGGTAGGAATGGCAATCTCAACATGTCCATGGGTGATGAGGATACAAAAGCTTCTTTTGTCGGCGCACTCAATATGGAGCGTGGTATTTATGAGGAATCGGCTGTGATGTACGCCCCATACTACCGACAGATGACGTTCCCTGTGTATGAGTACCGGATTGCCGAATCAGGAGAGCACCTGGAAATAGCTTACGGGGACGTTGAGGATGCTTTTCTTCACTTCCTGTCCCTCGATGATGAAAGACCGTTCATCCTGGCGGGGTTCTCACAGGGCGCACAGCTTGCCCTGATGCTGCTTGAGGAGCATTTTGACGATCCTCTTCTGCAGGAACGGCTGGTAGCCGCATATATTATCGGGTGGAAGATTACGGATGAGGATCTTGAGGAATACCCCCATCTGAAAATGGCTGAAGGTGAGCGTGATACTGGTGTCATCGTATCCTTCAATACTGAAGCGGAGGGGATAGATGACTCGATGATCGTTCCTCGCGGTGTGAAGACATATGGAATCAATCCGCTCAGCTGGAAGACTGATAGCCAGGTTGCTGACAGATCCCTGAATCTGGGAGCATGCTTCACCGACTATTCCGGGAATATCTCAGAGGAGATTCCTTATCTCACAGGAGCCTTCATCGATGAGGAGCGCGGAACGCTCATTGCTGTGGATGTGGATCCTGCCGATTACAGCAGCAGTCTCTTCCCAGATGGGGTTTACCACCTGTATGATTACCAGTTCTTCTTCCGCAATCTGCAGGAAAACGTGAAGATCCGGACGGAAGAATGGCGCTACAATCACGAATAAAATATTGGAAAATTATATAATATTAATCATGAACGCCTCCGATGTTTCTTATTGGAGGTGTTTTTCATGACCCTGAAATCGTTCAAGAAAGAGGAAGAATCATTTATTGCCGGGCATCCATAGGCATCTGAGAATTAAATTACAAAAGGCTGAAAAACCATTCTAAGGAGGTCAGAGATGAGGAAAGCTCTTGCGCTTCTTCTAGCATTGACGATGGTTGTCTCTCTCTTCGCAGCAGGTTCTGGGGAGAAAGGCAATGAGCAGATAGTCATTGAATTCTGGACACATGAGGATGTCAACAGGCAGGCTCTGGAAGACAGGTATATCAAGGAGTTCATGGAAGCTCATCCGAATGTTACTGTCAATGTCACGAGACAGGCTTCTACAAAACTGATTGAGCTTGTGCAGACAGCATTCGCGGCAGGAGAGGGACCGACGATGTTCAATCTCTCAATCAGCGATGAGTATCCGTATATCGTTGCCGGCCGTGTCGCTCCTGTAGATTATGAAGCCGCAGGCTATGCAGATGCCCAGGCAATCCAGGATGCGTACCTTGATGGCATGATTGACCCTGTCACATATGATGGTGAGGTCTATGGTCTCCCTCTTGAGCTGACGAACTGGTGTATCTTCATCAACAAGAAGGTATTCCGCAGCGCAGGTCTGGATCCGGAAGTCGATTACCCAAGGACATGGGAGGACATGGTAGAGCTTTCAGAGAAGCTTGTCATCCGCGATGGTGATATCCTCGTCCGCAGAGGCTATGACTTCAGATATCCATACTACCTTGAGACACTTGTGCCGATGGTAGAGCAGCTTGGTGGAAAGCTTGTCAGCGATGATGGCACCGAGGCAATCATCGGCGAGGAAGCATGGGTCAAGGTGCTTACCTTCATGCAGCAGTGGGGACCGAACGGCCTGAACCTTGGTTCTCCTACGTATACCAACGCACGTTCTCTCTTCAACAAGGACAACAATGATATCGCGATGGCGACGACAGGACTCTATCAGGAAGCAAGAATCAAGGCTGATAACCCTGAGTTCTATGATTCCGGAGAGTGGATGGTTGTTCCTTATCCTGTATTCGAGGATGCAGTCAACGATGTCGCTGCCTGCTACTATGGCCACTACTACATGGTCAATGCCGATGCTGATGAGGCAACGCAGAAGGCCGCATGGGAGCTCATCGCATACATGCTCTCCCATGGAGAGGAATACCTTACAGAAGTACAGCTGATCCAGCCTACAAAGGCTCTCATGGAATCCGAAGCTTATAAGAATATGCCGTATTCCGACGTATTCCGCGGAGACTTCGAGAGAGGCCATGTCGTCTACTACGGTGCAGCTTCTGCTGAATTCCAGGCACAGCTCAGAAATGCTGTTGAAGCCGTAATGCTCCAGGGTGTTACACCGAAGCAGGCTTATCTTGATCTCAAGGCAAACTGCCAGGAGATCCTTGAGGAAGCCTGATAACCGAAAGATGCCCGGGGCTCCCGGGCATCCTTTAAGGAGGACGATGTGAGAAAGAAAGGCTACAGCATCGAACGCAAACAGGCCAAATGGGGCCTTATATTCACAATTCCATGCCTTATATTCTTTGCAGTTTTCAGTTTCTACCCGATTATCAACGCGCTGATGACATCCCTCACTAACCGAAGGGCAATCGCAAGGACAAGCGAGTTCGTAGGGCTTGAGAACTACATCTACATATTCACGAAAGATAATGGAGGCTTTCCGCTTTCCAATTCAATCAGGGCGACACTCATCTTCACAATCGGCACATTCATCCCGATGATTATTGCCTCCCTGATTATCGCGACATTCCTTATGCAGCTCAGGAAGGATAGATACAGAGGCTTTTTCCAGCTGATGTACTACACTCCTGCAGTTCTCTCATCTGTTGTCGCCGCATCAATCTGGATGATTATCTTTGATCCGCGTGGACTTATGAACCAGATCTCGAATTTCGTGATGCGGACATCGGGCGTCGATTACAACTGGCTTGTCGATTCTACGATGCTCCAGATATCGACGATGATGATTTATTTCTGGAAATACATAGGGTACTTCGTGATCCTTTTCATAACGGGTCTTGCCGCTATCCCCAATACAATCTATGAAGCTGCGACGGTTGACGGCTCCTCGCGCTGGCATACCTTCTGGAAGATCACTCTTCCTCTTCTCAAGCCTACGACGGCGATGGTCTCAATCATGGCAATGCTGCAGTGTCTCAAGACATTCAGTACGCAGTACATGCTTCATCAGGGTGGCTCATCAAGATTCCCGATAGATGTCATAACGATGAATATCTACTTCACAGGTATCAGGAACGGGCGGCTTGGAAGGGCGAGCGCGATGTCGATCGTGCTTTTCCTCATCATGCTGATTTTCACCTATATCCAGCTCAGGCTCACGCGCTCGAGCGAGGATGTCGAGTATTAAGGAGGCGATATGAATAAGTTCGTAGGTAAAGTAACAGTAGCCGAAGTCCTCATATGGGTTCTCCTCATACTGGTGTTCTTCTTCACGATCACTCCGATTATCTTCATGATCACGGCGTCATTCATGGATGCGAAGCAGATTCTGGCAATGCCGTTCTCCTGGATTCCATCGAAGGAGTATTTCACAAGTGCAGACAGAACGTTCTTCACCAATTTCCATAAGGCGATTATGGGAAACAATGATAACCCGATATTCTTCCGCAACCTGCTGAATTCTCTTATCGTCGCTATAACCGACAGCGTCACGACTGTATTCCTGGCATCGCTTTGCGGATATGGGCTGGCGAAATTCAGATTCAGGGGAAGAAACCTGATCTTCCTCGCGATCATGTCAACGATGATGATTCCATTTGAGGCAATCATGATCCCGCTTTATATGGTAGTATCTGGGATGAAGATGATTAACACGTATCGAGGAATGATCATACCGTTCATGGTCTCTGCATTCGGAGTATTCCAGATGCGGCAGTATCTCCTGACGTTCCCTTCAGAATATCTTGATGCTGCCAGGGTCGACGGACTAACGGAACCGAAGATATATTCACATATCGTTCTTCCGAATTCCAAGCCGGTCATCGCAACGCTCGGAATACTCTCGTTCCGCAATCAGTGGGACAACCTGCTCTGGCCGCTTCTTGTAGCCCAGAGCGAAACGATGAAGACCATCCCGCAGTACATCACGAAGTTCAGCGAGGAGAAGATGACGGATGAGGGAGCGATGATGGCATGTGCCTTCCTCGCCTCGATACCGATGTTCATCCTGTTCTTCTCACTTTCTAAATACTTCCTGGGTGGTGCGGCGGTTTATGATTCGCGTAAAGGCTGATTTCTTCATTTTTTTCCTTTTCATCCTCGTCCTTCTTTCCTCCTGCGGGGGAGAGAAGGATGTTTCTGTCACTGTGGAGTACTGGACACATGAGGACAGCAGCAGAAAGGCTCTGGAGGAACGCCTCATAGCATCCTTCGAAAAAGATAATCCTCACATCGATGTGGTCCGGATGGAATATGGATCTGCAGAGCTTCTTGATCTGATCACTGCTGCATTTGAGGCTGATGAAGGGCCTGATCTTTTCAATCTGCCATCGGAGGAGATCTCCGGGTTGCTTTATGGCGGCAAGCTTGATGAGCTGGATGCGGAGAGCGAGGGGCAGGTCACGCTGGAAAGTCTTCTGGAATCATATATCCCATCCGCTTTTGATGCAGTCTCCCTTGACGGAGGTATTTACGGGATACCCCTTGAATATACGATCTGGTGTCTGTATGTGAATACAAGTCTCTTCAGTGAATGCGGGCTTACAGAATTGCCTTCGACATGGGAAGAGCTTGCTGATGCTGCCGAGGCCCTTACGTCACGCGATGGTGGCATTCTGGTGACAAGGGGCTTTGATTTCCGCTATCCATATTATCTTTCATTCTTCGTTCCCATGGTCAGGCAGCTCGGAGGTGACATCTTCGGGCCCGATGGAAGCGTAATCTATGGTGACGAGGCGTGGGAAGAAGCGCTCGGATTCATGCAGGAATGGGGGCCTCTCGGGCGGAATCTTGGTTCCCCCACGTATATTAACGCGCGTACTCTGTTCAATTCCGGAGAGATCGCGATGTGCCTTTCCGGTCTCTACCAGGAGAGCAGGCTCAGCAGCCAGAACCCTGAGCTTTTTGATTCTGGTGATTGGACGGTACTGCCGTTCCCTGTCTTTTCTTCCGCTGTGACTGATGAGGCGGCTTCGCCTTATTACCATTATTTCATGGTGAATGCCGCTTCTGATGAGGAGACCAAGAAAGCTGCCTGGGCTCTTGCCTTCTATTTTGCTGAGCATGCGGAAGAGTATCTTGATGAAATCGGTCTGGTGATGCCCCTTGAAAGGATAATGAGTTCGGAACTGCTTCATGAGAAGCCATATGCGGACGTATTTCTCCAGGATATCTCCAGAAGCCACCCTGTCTATTCCGGGCCATATTCATCGGAACTGCAGCACCTGATAGGAGAGGCTGTCGAGTCCGTAATGCTGCTTTCCGTGCCGCCGGAGAAAGCCGTGCAGGCACTGCGCTTCTCGGCAGAGGAGATGCTAGAGTGAGTTCCTGTATTCTGTCGGGGTCTTTCCCAGGAACCGCCTGAATATCTTCGTGAAATAGCCTGGTGTCGGGAAACCTGTCGCTGTCGCGATTTCCGAGATGTTCATTCCTGTGTCGCGCAGCATGGGCAGTGCCTTGTTTATCCTGACTATGCTGAGGTACTGAAGGAAGTTCATGCCAGTCTCTTCCCTGAAGAGGGTGGAGATGTAGTTCTCCGTGACATGCGTTACTGCCGCGATGTCCTGGAGCCCGATGCTCTCTGCATAGTTCTCACCGATGAAGTCAATGGCCATCCTGATTGTATGGTTATGGACCTTGTCAGGGAGCGCGATGCCATCATTGCTTCCGATGATTCCCTCGCGGCTTTTCTCATCCTCTGCGATCATGTCCCGCAGCTTCTCAAGCGTCGCTATCAGCTCATCGCTGTCCACAGGCTTCTGCAGGTAATCGAACACGCCGAGTCTGATCGCCTTCTGCATATAGCTGAAATCAGTATATCCGGAAAGAATGACAGCATGCTCCACGGCGGAGCCCTCAAGCATCTCCAGCCCTGTCTTGCCTGGGAGCCTTATATCCGTGACCACGATATCGGGATCGAGCTCTCTGATCATGCGTTCGCCATCAATGCCGTTTCCTGCTGTCCCCAGCACCTCGAGGCCGATTGCCTGCCAGGGTATGGTGACTGTCAGCTCTTCGAGAATGAGATCCTCATCTTCAACCAGCACAACTCCGAATTTCCTCATCTGCTCTCTCCTGCAGGCAGCTCAAGCATGGCTGTCGTTCCCTGTCCCTCTTCAGATTCAAGAGTGAAGGAGAATGATTTCCCATATCTCAGCTCAAGCCTTCTTCTGATATTATACAGTCCTGTATGGCCTTCTTGCATAAGATCTTCCGTGATAATATCCGGATTGAATCCCAGCCCATTATCCGTGACCATAATCCGGATTTTCCCTTCCTTCTCCTCAACGGTTATGGACAGTTCCCATTGCCCCGTCTTTCCTTCCAGCCCATGAATGACGGCATTCTCCGCCAGCGGCTGTATGATGAGGCGCGGAATCTGCACATCCAATAGATTCTCCGGACAGGAAATGCTGTAATGCAGCCTGTCGCCGAAACGTATTTTCTGGATCATAAGATAACTTTCAGCGAGTTCAAGCGATTCCTTTATCGTCGCATCGGACGCGTGATTGTTGATGCTGTAGCGCAGCAGTTTCCCTAGACGTACCGCGATTGTGTAGATCTGATCTTCCCCATGAAGCCTTGCAAGGGCTTTTATCGTTGACAAAGTATTGAACAGGAAGTGGGGATTGAGCTGGCTCTCCAGCGCTTTCCTTTCCGCTTCCGCAGTCTTCGCTTCTTCTTCCCTCTGCCGGGCAATCAGGGTCTCTATTCGCTTGACCATGATATTGAAGGCAATTGACAGCCTGTCGAATTCATAGATGCCTGTCGTGCTGAGCTTTGTCGTGAAGTCGCCCTGTTCAAAGCGTTTCATTCCGGAGCTGATCATGGAAAAGCGTTTTGATATCGAGCGGGAGAAGATGATGGTAAGCAGCACGGATACCGCGATTCCTATTGCGAGGCTCAGCAGCAGGTACAGCATCGTCGACCTGATTCCCATTTCCGCGTTCTCTGTGCTCATCACGCCCGCGATTACCAGATCGGTCCCGACAATCGGATGCACAGTCAGATTCTCCGGCTCGGAGAGGGCAGGGAAGGCTGAGAAGGAGCCGAAGCTCTGTGAATGCAGAATGGAATATGCCTGATATGTGCTGCTATCCGTGAGGATGATATCTGCGAAGAACCCTCCGCTTCCGATGAATGGGGTTATGGCATCGGTATATACATCGATTATGGCATAGCCTAGTGTGGAGATTCTCCTGAGCAGGGAGAATGCGATCTGATGCCCGTTCTCAATCCTGTGATCGGAGATTGAGATGAACCATTGCTTGTCCTTGTTGATATTCCTCTCTGCCAGAGCGATGATATTCGTCTCGTCCCAAGCGTTGCTATGCGTCCTCACGTCATACTTTTCCGGGAATTCATGGGTGGATATCCTGACGCTGCCGTTAGTGGATACGATGGACAGTGAGGCTAGGTAGGTATCACCTGACATTATTGAATAGATCTCCGAGTAAATCCTCCGGGCGATCTCTCCCTGCGGCTGCACGCCTTTTCTCAGGAGGTCGATGATATTCTGGTTCGTGGCGACAAGATAGGACTTGTGCCTATACTCCTCAATCACGGAACGCAGGAGCTCGGCGTCTGTCTCGATGAGGATCTCTGCCTGGGAGTCAAGCACTCTGCGAAGCGTTCTTTCGCCGGAGATTAGATAGAACGATATGAAGATTATGAACGGCAGGAGCATCACCGTCAGGAAGTAGAGGATAAGTCTTCTGGAAAGAGTTGAGCGTCCCCTCATCGTTTCAGCGGCACCTCAGCATATACCCTGAAAACACCATCGCGGGCTGTGATCTCGGTCTTCCCTCCCATTCTCATAACAGCTTCCCTGATGTTCCGGATTCCAAGTCCATGATTCGCCTTGTCGGCCTTGGAGGAAATGAATGATCCATCTGGTGCCATCTCCGGGGCTTTCCTGCAGTGGTTTGTCACTGAGAAGAGGAGGCGCTCCCCATCCTCAAGTAGCTCAAGGGTTATCATCTTGTCAGGGGGATTGGCTTCTATCGCGTTATCCAGGGAATTGGCAATGAGCGTGCAAAGGTCTGTCTCATCGCCTTCCGTTCTCGATTCCATATCAGCCTTTATGACAAGGTTGAGGCCTTCTGCAGCTGCTTTCTGTCTTTTGTAATTCAGTATCGCGTTGATCAGGGTGCTGGGCGTGTACTGCATTGTCAGCTCTGAGAACCGTGCTCCGATTTCCTTCAGATACTCCATTGCCTTATCATTCTCCCCCAGGTCAAGATAAGTCGCGATGACTGTCAGGTGATTCATCAGATCGTGCTTGAGCTTTCTTATATCCTGCTGCTGGGCTTCTATTCCCTGATAATACTCACTCCTTGCCCTGAGCCGTGAATTCTCCTCTGCAAGCTTGGCGCTGCGGCCCATCTGATAAAGAAGAGGGAAGATGACAGTGGAGGCCGCAATCGCGAAGAATGTCAGAGCCTGCAGCAGGAACAGGTTCCTTGGAGGACTTACCACCAGTGTGAGAATAAGTACGGACGGGGCCATAGCGATGAATGTGGAATAATTCCACATCCTTGCTGTGAATGATTCCAGAAGCATGCTGTCTGATACCTGACGGAAGTAGGCTTGGAAAATGCTGAAATAGAGAATTTCCAGAATCAGAAGAAGAGCTGCGGTGAATATTCCCATGCCGAATGGCAGGGCTTCTCTTGAAATCCAGTGAATCCACCATGTGGAGAGATACGACCATGACCCAATTACCGCGAAGAAGATCACCGAGAAAGAGATCATCTTTTCCTTCTGTCCCTTGAAGAACACCAGTATGTAGATCACGAATAGTATGAAGGAGATTATGTATGTGCGTACAAAGAACGGGACGATGGGGAAAAGACATATCACAAACAGGAAGATAGTCCTGATGACAGCCGAGAGCCCCGACTTGAAACGCGGGCTCAGAAACGCGGGAATCGCAGCGCTTATATTCCAGGCAAGAATCAATGACAGAAGAAAATGAAGGACTGCGTTCATGTGAAGAGGATATCACAGAATCCGGTCTTGCATAAGGTTGCATGGAAAGACGCACAATATTATTCTGTTTTCTATGGAAGTCAGGATTATAGGGGCAGGTGCCGTAGGGGCAGTCGTTGGTTGGAAACTGTATGGAAAAGCTGACGTGGCATTCATTGTCGACAGCGGCCGTAAGGCGCGTTACAGTGATGGACTTGTAATCAATGGCGAACGTATTGCCTTTCCCATCCTGACACCGGATGAGGCCGCTCCGGCTGATCTCCTGATTTTCGCAGTCAAGAACATGCAGCTTGATGAGGCCATAGAAGAAGCCTTGCCGTTCTCCGGTCCTGATACAGTGGTCTTGTCGCTTCTTAATGGAATCGAGGCTGAGGGGAGGCTGTCCGAGGCCTTTGGCGCTGAGAAGGTCCTTTATGCATTCATCACTGATCTCTCCTCGAATCATTCAGGGCTTGAGACAACATGTTTCTCAGGAGGGGGCACCATAGTCTTCGGGGAGAAGGATAACCGAAAAACTGAGAGGATCGAGCGCATCGCGGCTCTTTTCAGTTCTGCAGGCCTGAAGTTCGTGATTCCTGATGATATCCTTCATGAGAAGTGGTGGAAATTCATGCTCAATACATGCTTCAACACGCTTTCCGCTGTTCTTGAGGCAGATTATGCCGCGATATCCACGAATCAGGATTTCATCAGGGCCGTGCGCGTTGTGGCAAGGGAAGTCCAGAAAGTGGCTGAAGCAGAGGGAATCAGGCTTACGCAGGATGATGTCGAGGAGATGATTAGGCGGGTCACTGCGCTCCGCGACCATGGCAAGACCTCAATGCTGCAGGATGTGCTTGCTGGCAGGGAAACCGAGAACAGGTATTTTGCTGGGGCTGTGTCACGGCTTGGCCGCAGGCATTCAATCCCCACGCCGGTTTCAGATTTCATTTCGATTCTTCTGGAGGCGAAACGCAGATGCCTTTGACACCGGATAAGGAAAGAGCGGCAAATTATGAGACTGTATATGCACTGACTGGAGACCGGGAGCGCTCCTACAAGCTCGTCATGACGCTGCCTGATCCGGATAAATCCCTTGAAAGCTCAGCCGCGGTGCTTTCCGGCATGATCGGAAAAGACACCAGCGAGATCATAAGGGTTCACAGGGCGATTGCTGACTCGTTCGCCTCCGAACGCATAGCTACAAGGGCAATATTCCCTGAATCCCCGCTTTTCCCGGTGCAGAACGGCGAATACTTCCCGGTAATCTACGCCTCCGGGGATCTCTCGCTCCTCAATGGGCGGCATATGACAGTCCTTGGCATGCCTAAGCCGTCAATGCAGGGCAGGAGCGATACTCTTCATGCGCTTTCCTTCCTTCTTTCCAATGGCATAACGGCAATGGTCTCCCTGGATGAGGGTATTCCACGCCTCGTCGCCGAGACGATGCTGGGAAAGGACGGGAAGGTCATAGCCGTTCTTTCCGGCCCGATTTCCCGCTGTTCTTCTGAAAGTGAAGCCGTGCTGCGCGGCAGGATCTATGCATCCGGCTTGCTGCTTTCCGTCTTTCCTCCCATGCAGAAAACAGAGCGCTGGCTTGTGTTGATACGCAACAGCTTCATGGCCTCCGTCTCTGAATGCGTGCTTCTTACTGAGGAGAAGGATGGCGGTCCGTCATGGTCCGTGTTCGATAAAGTCCTTGCGTCCGGAGGCCGCGCGATGCTTTCCTCCTCAATGATGGAAGTCCCTTCCTATACATGGGCTGCAAGGCACATTGAGAGTGGTGCCCTCACATATTCATCTGAAAAAGACCTCCGGCGTCTCGTGCCGAAAGCCGCAAGGTCCGAAGATGTGCCAGACCTCTTCTCTTGACCTCGTAACTTGTGCTGAATAGGATATAGCGGAAAAGGAAAGATACAATGAGGGAAATCACAGCAGATCAGCTAAGAAAGCTATATATTGATTTCTTTGTTTCAAAGGGACATAAGCAGATATCGGGAGCATCGCTCATACCAGAGAACGATCCAACGGTTCTTTTCACGACCGCAGGTATGCATCCTCTTGTTCCGTACATTCTCGGCGCAGAGCATCCCGCAGGGAAAAGGCTTTGCGATTATCAGAAATGCATCAGGACCGGTGATATCGACAGCGTCGGTGATCCGCATCATCTCACATTCTTCGAGATGCTTGGAAACTGGTCTCTTGGGGATTATTTCAAGCAGGATATGATCGCGTACAGCTTCGAGTTCCTGACAAAGGTCCTTGGAATTCCTGTCGAGAGGCTTTCCGTCACTGTATTCGAAGGGGATGCAGAGGTTCCTCGTGACACGGAGGCTGCAGACAGATGGGCAGAGCTTGGTATCGACAGGTCCCACATCTACTTCATGCCTCGTGAGGACAACTGGTGGGGTCCGGCCGGTGAGACAGGTCCATGCGGCCCGGATTCGGAGATGTTCTTCGATACAGGACGCCCTGCCTGCGGCCCTGACTGCAAGCCAGGATGCAAGTGCGGCAAGTATTTCGAGATCTGGAACGATGTCTTCATGCAGTATCGCAAGGAGAAGGATGGCACATTCCATGAGATGGACAGGAAGTGCATCGATACGGGAATGGGGATCGAGAGAACCGTTGCTGTCCTGCAGGGAAAGAAGAGTGTTTATGAGACAGAGGTTTTCCAGCCGATCATCCATGAGATCGAGAAGCTCTCTGGAAAGAAATATGGCGAGAACGAGGAGGACGATATCTCCATCCGCATCATCTCTGACCATATCCGCACATCGGTTTTCATCCTCGGCGATCAGAAAGGTGTCGCGCCATCAAATGTCGGACAGGGATATATCCTCCGCCGTCTTATCAGAAGGGCAGTGCGCCATGGAAAGAAAATCGGCATCGACCATCCGTTCCTCGCCGGGCTCTCAGATGTTGTCATAAAGCTATATGGTGAGCCTTATCCTGAGCTTGTTAGCCATGAATCATTCATCCGCGAGGAACTTGAGAAGGAAGAGGAGAAGTTCTCCATCACTCTTACGAAGGGAGAGAGGGAGTTCGAGAAGATGCTGCCGAACCTCCTCAAAGGCAAGGACAGGGTAATCTCCGGCCGTCTTGCTTTCCGTCTCTATGATACATATGGCTTCCCGATTGAGCTGACAAACGAGCTTGCTGCAGAGCATGGCTTCACTGTCGATGAGAAGGGATTCCATGAGGCCTTTGAGAAGCACCAGGCACTCTCGCGCGCAGGAGCGGAGAAAGAGTTCAAGGGCGGTCTTGCAGATCACAGTGAGCTCACTACTGCGCTTCACACAGCTACGCATCTCCTCCATGCAGCGCTTCGCAAGGTTCTTGGCACTCATGTCGGGCAGAAGGGTTCGAATATCACAGCTGAGAGGCTCAGATTTGATTTCACCCATCCCTCGCCGATGACGAAAGAGGAAATCCAGGAAGTCGAGGATCTGGTCAATGAACAGATAAAGAGGGATCTTCCTGTCACTGTTGAGACGATGACGCTCGAGGAGGCAAGGAATGCCGGTGCTATAGCGTTCTTCGACTCAAAGTATGGCGAGAAAGTCACAGTCTACACCATCGGTGATTTCTCCAAGGAAGTCTGTGGAGGCCCCCATGTCACGCATACAGGGGATATGGGACACTTCCATATTCTCAAGGAGCAGTCTTCTTCTGCAGGGGTCAGGAGAATCAAGGCAGTGCTTGAGAAATGATTGAGGGGCTTCGGCCCCTTTTTCTTTTTTAGTACATCCTTCCGAGTATCCAGAGCACAGCTTTCCGGGGAAGAATCCTCGGAAGGAGCATCAGGGCTGAGTATCCAATCCCTACTGGCTTTCTCACAGGCGGGTTCTTTCTGCCTGCAATCCTGAGCGTCATTCTTGCGACAGTTTCTGGGCTTTTCCCTTTTTCCTCATCACTCTCCATGCGCCTTATGGCTTTTTCAGCTGCTGCTTTGTAGACCGAGGACTTTGGGATGAAGATCCTGCGGTTTGACGTGAACTCTGTCCTTGTGTCTCCTGGTTCAATAAGAACTGACATTATGCCGTGCCTTCTTCCTTCCATCCGCAATGCTTCCGCATATGCCTCGAGCGCATATTTCGAGGATGAGTAATGGCTCTGGAACGGTATGGGTACACGTCCCGCGATGCTTGAGATGAATATGACAAGGGATCTCCCATGTTCTCTTAGAAGCGGCAGGAATATATTATTCACTTCAAGAACCCCGAAGTAATTCACTTCCATTTGCTTCCTGGCAAGATCCGTGGGTACATCCTCTGCGCTTCCAGCGATCCCCGAGCCGGCGGCATGGATGATGATTGAGAGTGATGGTATCTTATCTTTCAACTTCTGAAGGGACTTCCTGTCCGTGACATCGGCCCTTAGCTGTATCAGCTTTCCTCTTCCTATGATTTCCGTCTTTTCATCGATGCTGCGGCTGATTCCGTAAACGGTATAGCCCTTATCCGCGAACGCAATGGCAATGGCCTTGCCGATGCCGCTTGAGGCGCCTGTGACGAGTACGTCGGTTCCATAGATTCTTCTGGTCATATGAGAATGGTAAACAATCAGATGAAATCAGTCATCATCCGCAAGATGAAGCGTGATTCCATACTGCCTGTCGAATTCCTCGGAGGCATTGCGAAGCATTTCAGAGGCCATCCTCGCCGCCTCGGCTTCTATGGCCTTTGATTGCTCTGCGCTGAGAAAAAGCTCGTTGTATCCCACGCCGAAATAGTTCACGATCTCATCAAGCATAGCGGCAGATGTGAAAGATCTCCCTGCCTCTAGCTCCCCAAGGTGCTTAGGGGTTATGTTCAGCGCTTCTGCGAGTTTCTCCTGCGTCAGATTATGCTCTTTTCTCAGTTTCCTCAGGTTGCTGCCAAAAGTCACTGCGGCAGAGCTTATGGAGTCTTCATCCTTCTTCACAGTAAGGAGTGTATAAGCGGTCCTTCTGAATCACAATTAACTTAAAAGTGTGTTTTTCATCCCAAAAACCCACCTATAATATTGTATATCATTCTTACAGATGGTAGATTTGAGGTGGGAAATCTCCCCTTTTTTGCCCACGGGTAATCCGAAACCTGTGGGCTTTCCTTTACCGTGAGGAAGGCTTCCTTGCTTTTGTCTCTGTGGCAAGCTGCCCGCACGCTCCGCTGATGCTCTGACCTTTTGAACGCCTGATCGTGTAATTAATCCGCAATCGCTTCAGGTCGTTCTCGAATGCCCTTATCTCTCCCTCGTCCGGTGCTGTGAAACCCAGTTCAGGAACGGGGTTCCACGGGATAAGGTTTACCAGCGCGTCGAGGCCCTTGCAGAAAGAGGCGAGCTCTTCGGCGCTTTCGTGTGTCGTGTTGAGAGATCCAAGCATGCAGTATTCAAGCGTAAGCCGTCTGTCCTGATGGCGTTGGAATGAAATGAGCGCGTTCTTGAGCTCTGAAAGCGGATAGGACCTGTTTATCCTCATGATCCGGGATCTCAGGGCATCATCTGCTGCGACAAGAGAGACTGCGAGACGTACAGGGATATCAAGCTCGGTGAGCTTCCTGATACCCGGTACAAGGCCGCATGTTGATATCGTCATCTTCCGGTGGGAGATGCCGAAGCCATCCTCCCTGTGAAGTTCCTTTATCGCATCGAGCGTGGCGGTGAAATTCGCAAGCGCTTCTCCCATGCCCATGAATACTATGTGGCTGATGCGTTCTCCCAAAGCTGAAAGCAGTGCGAACTGCTCCACGATCTCCCCCGCAGAGAGATTCCTGACAAGGCCCATGGTTCCTGTCTTGCAGAAAGCGCAGCCCATCGCGCAGCCGACCTGGCTTGAAAGACAGGCTGTGTATCTGCCACTGCCATCTGACAATCGCACGCACTCGATAATTGCGCCATCCTGCAGTTCCACAGCAAGCTTTATTGTGGATTCCGCGGTTTCCCTGCGGATGACATGTGATGTGAGCGCGGAGCCGCGTTCTCTGGAAAGTCTCTCCCTGAGAGCTTTGGGGAGAGATGTCATCTCATTGAAATCGAAGATAGATTTTATCAGATTCTGATAGATTATCTTTGCCTGAAAAGGCTTCTCAAGCCCCAGAATGGCAGCAATATCATCATAGCTTCTGCAGAATAGGCTTTCCATTGATTCCTCCTAGAACATTGACACGATAGCGATGATGACCCCTGTGATTCCCTCTCCGCCAAGCAGGCCGGATGATATAAGGGCCGCATTCTCCTCAGCCTTGTCCTTGTTCTTCACGGCTTTCTTCACAGCGGCCATTATAACTGCGCCAAGGGCCATCGCGGAGGAGATGTAGGTCGGAAGATAAACACCCAGCCCGAGTGTCGCTGAGGGTACTTTGAGAAGATAGAGCAGAAGGCCCGCCGCCGCTCCGATGAAGAATGCAGCCGGATCGGTGAGCCCTCCTGCCATTGCGGCAACTGCAGCAGCCTGCGGAGCGGGAAGCTCTGCGCTTCCGAAGCCACCCATTGCGTTCCTGAGAACAATCAGGGCAAATGCGGCCACAACAGCGCCGATAATGCCTCCAATACCCTCTGCTATGATCTGATAGCGGGGTCTGGTGCCGACAAGGGAACCGCTTTTCAGATCGTTCATGACATCGCCTGTTAGTCCGCAGGCAACTGCGACGACACCGGCAATCGAGAATGCTGCTGCAAGCGATGGACTGAGAATGGCAGAGATTCCGAGAAGCACGAGAATCGCGAAGATCTCCATCGGATTGATTCCTGTCTGTCCTGTGAGCATTCCCGACAGATATGTTGTCAGATAAACACCTACGATGAGCAGGATTCCCTCCAGGACAGTCACTTCAGTCGTGATTGCGAGCACGATGACTGCAAGGATGCAGAGCACGATGATCGCGGCTATCACATTTCTTGGGAGAGGATTGGATTTCTCTCCCTTCTTTTTTCTGAAAAGGGATATCACAGCCTTGATGGCAACGCCGAGGCCTGTGCCTATCATGAGTCCGATGCCGAGATTGCTCCTGAAGGCATCCGCTGCTGCCATTGAGTCGAAAAGTCCCGTCGCAAGTCCTATAGGTGTCAATATGAAGTAACCGAGAATCGCGCCGCCGAACCACATCAGAGCAAGGACTGGTCCGATGATAGCTCCGATGCCGAGTGCCATCGGGGAAACCCAGATGGAAAGGGAAGGAAAGAGCGCGGAACCGCCGTAAAGGCCAAGCACGGATGGAATCTTCCCAAGCCCATCACGGATGAATGTGAAAAGAGCGGATGCGCCGAGGGATGTGAAAAGCACCGGTGCGCCTTTTCCTTCTTTTCCTGCTATGAGCGTGTTATATGCAGCTTCTCCCATCGGGTATGGCAGCTTCTCGCGCTCAATGAATGTACGGCGGAAAATGATGGTGAACACTGTTCCGAGGACAGCTCCTGTTATAGAGATGGCCAGAACAGATATGATTGGCAGCGAAGCGCTTGCATCTGTCATCCAGAGGCCGGGGAGCGTGAAGGCAAGACCACCAGCAACCATGGCGCCAGCGCTCATGAGAGTGTGCGTGCAGTTGATTTCCTCCAGTGTGGAGCCTTTTGCCTTTCCCAGGATTGCCATAGAGAGCACTGTGACAAATACAGTCGGCCATGGAAGGGCCCCCATGCGGAGGGCAACATACATGCTTGATGCGGTAATGATGATGAGTCCTATGATACCAACAGTAAGGCCTCTTGTCGTAAGCGGTGATTTCTTATCGTTCATGGCGCGGATTTTATATCATTATTATTTGTGCATCCACACATTGTGTATTTGTTCTCAACCAGCTGTACTTTTTGAACAGCTTAACGTAGGATTGTACTAGAAGTATTTTCTGGAGGTATTTTATGAAGAAGAAAGTGCTTGTTCTCCTTTTCGTGGCAGTACTCGCTGTGGCACCGGCTATGGCAGCAAGCTCAAGGGGATCTTCCAGTGATGGATCTTTCGGCATCGGTCTTAATCTTGGTACTAACACCGGTCTTGGCATGAAGTTCGGAATGGGCAAGTTCGATATCCTTGCCAATGTCGGTCTCGCCAATTTCAATATCAATTCAAATGGCTTCAATCTTGGTGGCGATGTGTCCGCTTCATATGAAGTCTATGACATCGACATAAAGGGACCGCATCATATTCCAGTGACAGTTGGCCTTGGCGCGAAGATGAATTTCAGATTCGAGGATCCCTTTGGATTCGATCTCGCATTCGTTGTTCCTGTTGGCATTGAGTATCAGATTCCTGATGTTCCTATTCTTCTTTATTTCCGCCTCGGGCCTGGTATTTCCATTCTGGAAAGATCTCAGATCGATATTGGATTCGATTTCGTGGCCTTTGTCGGCGCGCTCTGGATGTTCGAGTAGGGAATATCCTTTTCAGAGAGGGGCTGGTTCATTGGCTGGTCCCTTTTTTCTTTCTGCTATTTCCTGTATTTCCCCGCAAGCTCTTTCCGTATTCTCGCTGTGACAGTGAGTTCTGTGTCACCGTAATCAATAGTCCTGATGGTGCCATCCTTTGACAGCCTGCTGATGATATCGCTGTCAATAGGTGCTCTCACGGTGATATCCATGAAGCTTTCATCCGTCACATCAGCCATCGCTTTCAGAAGCTCCTTGATGCCTTTCCCTTCCTTCATGCTTGTCTCTACAATGATATATGGTTCGCGCCTCAGTGCGGCATAAGCAATTTCATCATATATGTCATCAGTCTTGTTGATGACGAGAATCCGCACTTTATCAAGCGCTCCCAGCTCCGACAACGTCTCCTTTGTCTTTTTCAGACAGCCATATGCGTCAGGGTGCGAGGCATCCGCGACTATGATCACGGAATCAGCGGACAAAGCCTCCTCCAGCGTGGAGGAGAATGCTTCGATGAGGACTTCTGGGAGCTCGGAGATGAAGCCTACGGTATCTGAGAGCAGGACTTTCTGGCTGTTCGGAAGCTTCAGTGCTCTTGTTGTCGTGTCGAGGGTCGCGAAGAGCTTATCCTCCGCGAGAACACCTGCGTTTGTGAGTGCATTGAGGATTGTGGATTTGCCCGCATTGGTGTATCCCGTGAGCGCGAATGAGAATATGCCTGTGTTCTCGCGTTCCTTCCTCTTTGTCTTCCTGACAGCCTGAACTTCCTTTATTTCCCTGTCGAGAGAGCGTATGCGCTGGTCGATGAGACGTCTTTCAAGCTCTATCTTCCTTTCGCCTTCCCCTTTTGCCCCGCGCACACCACCGCGCTGCTGGGAGAGGTTGGCTTCCCTGTTCTGCAGCCTTGGTCTCAGGTATTCAGCCTCTGCTTTCTCAATCTGCAGCCTCGCTTCCCTGGAATGCGCGTTCTGGAAGAATATGGAGAGGATGACAGCTTCCCTGTCAGAGACCGGTATGCCAAGCCGGTCTTCGAGGTTCTTCTCCTGCCTGGGAGAGATGAATGTGTTTATCACGGCTTCTTCCGGCTCGAAAGCCCTGACGCACTCAAGAGCGTTCTCAGTCTGTCCGGAACCGATGTATGTGGCAACGCTGATTTCCTTGATTGTATAAGTAACAGAGCAGACAACATCCAGTGATAATGTCTTCAGGAGACTGCGGGTTTCGCTTTCCCTCAGCTCAGAGACTCTCTCATTCTCGCCTTGCTGTCTGATGTTGATCAGAAGAACACCCATCGGGTGCGATTGTAGCACAAATCATCTTCTCAATGTATCATCGGAATATGAACAGACTTCCTCATTGGGACATGTCCCCGATTTACCCATCTCCGGATTCTGCGGAATTCCATAGTGATATAAAAAGGCTGTCAGAGAAGGGCAGGGAGCTTGCTGGCGCGGCATCATCCCTCCCCCTGAAGGATCTCATAGCGCTAAAGGATGAGTGTGATTCGATCATCATCACACTCACCGCATACGCAGACGCGCTTTTGTCCACGGATTCAGATAATCCGATCTTCCTGAAAGCTTCAGGAGAGGCAGAGGCCGCGCTTGTGGAGTATCAGAGCGCAGAGGATGCTTTCCTGAGAGCCGTAGCTGGCAGGAAGGACGAGTTCTCGGATCCAGAGCTTCGGAATCACCGGAAATATCTCGAGGATATTCTCATTGAGGAGAGCCACCTGATGACTCCTGCCGAAGAGGCTCTTGCCGCAGAGCTTTCACGTTCAGGCTCTTCTGCCTGGGAGCGCCTGATGCGTTCTGTCACCTCGACAGTGACTGAAGACGGGAAGACTCTGACTGAACTGAGACTTCTCGCTTCTGATCCGGACAGAGACGTCAGGAAGAAGGCTTTTGAGCAGGAACTGAAGCTTCTCGACAACCATAAAACGGCAATCGCGGCCTCGCTTAACGGAATCAAGGGAACCGTTCTGGCTCTTGAGAGAAGAAGAGGGTGGATGGATCCTCTTGACCGTTCGCTCTTCTCCTCCTGCATCGACCGCGGTATCCTTGATAGCCTTATCGATGCAATCAGGGATGCGCTTCCGATGTTCCATGATTATTTCCGTACCAAGGCAAAGCTTCTGGGTGTTGCGAAGATGGATTTCTTCGATCTCTTCGCTCCTGTTGGGAAATCATCTGCTGTGTATTCTTTTGAAGAAGCCAGAAATATTGTCGTGTCATCGTACAAGTCATTCTCGTCCGAGATGGGAATGTTTGCCGACAATGCATTTGCAGCGAACTGGATCGACGCGGAACCAAGGAAAGGAAAGGCAGGAGGCGCCTATGACACGTTCTTCCCTCAGGCCGGGGAGAGCCGCGTGTTCTGCAATTTCGATGGCAGCTATGACAGTGTCTCGACACTTGCCCATGAACTGGGACATGCATACCACGATTCTGTAGTAAAGGATCTTCCGCCTTCGCTTTCGACATACCCGATGACGCTGGCGGAGACAGCATCGATATTCGGCGAGATGCTTGTATTCGACCATGTGCTTGCGTCTGCATCCAGCGATGAGGCACTTACTGTGATTGAGTCCTTCGTGCAGTCTGCCGCGCAGGTCATCGTCGATATTTATTCCAGATTCCTCTTTGAGCGTTCTGCTTTCGAGGAGCGGAGAAGCGGGGAAGTGAGCGCTGACAGGTTCTCAGAGCTCATGCTCGATGCACAGGAAAAAGCGTATGGTGACGCAATTGGTATCAAGCACAGGTATATGTGGGCTGTTAAGTCTCATTATTACTCTGCGGATTTCTCTTATTACAATTATCCATATGCCTTCGGTGAACTCTTCGCGCTCTCTCTTTATGCAAGGAAAGATGAGGAAGATTTCATTTCCGTGTACAAGAAAGTCCTCAGGAATACGGGCATGAAGAGTGCAGCTGAATGTGCCGCTATAGCAGGGGAAGACATTACTGCACCTTCATTCTGGAAGAATGGCATTGATGTGATAGCTTCATATGCAGAGAGGCTCAAGTCATGGCTCTGAGAATAGAGAAGATGGCCTCCGGTGCTGTTGGAATCGCACATGAGGATGGGCGGACCGTACTTGTCATGGGAGCGCTTCCTGGCGAGCTTGTCGAATGCCGCACGGTGGAGATCAAGCCTGGATATTCTGTTGCGGAAACCATAGGCGTCATTGAGGCATCTCCGCTTCGCATCGAGCCAAGATGTCCATACTACGGTATCTGTGGCGGCTGTGATTTCCAGATTGTCTCGGAACATGACAGTGCGTGTATCAAAGCCGATGTCCTGCGTGATAATCTCAGACGTATCGGGAAGCGTGATGATATTCCCGCTGACATACCTGTCTATTATGGTCCTTTCAATGGATACCGCCATCGCGCACGGTTCCATGTTGATCTCTCCGGTGGGAAATGGGGCTTCCTTGGCAGGAAATCCTCGTCGATTGTCCAGATTGAGAACTGTCCTGTGATATCTTCACGACTGAAAGAGCTTCTCGCTGATGGCAGCGCCCTCATGAAAGCTGCTCGTTCGGCCATGTTCTCCAACAGAGTCAACAGGCAGACAGGTTTTGCCGAAGTATGCGCGTTCGAAGGTGACAGCGAGGTGTCTCTTGGCGATGAGGACGTGGGGATCACCATCTGTGGCATCACGTACAGTGTAAGCGCGTCGGTATTCTTTCAATCAAATCCCATCGTGCTTCCACATCTCCTTGAGTTCGTGAGGGATAATGCCTGTGGCGAGAGCATCATGGATCTTTACAGCGGTGTGGGCACTTTCTCATCTCTTTTCGAAGGTTCCGGCAAAAGGGTTTATGCTGTTGAGCGGAGCAAAGGCTGTCTGAAGCTCTCGAAAAAGAATGCTCCATCTGCGCTCTCATTCACGGCCGATGTCGCTCTCTGGGGAAAGAAGAATGGCAGGCATGTTGATACTGTCATTGTCGACCCGCCGCGTACCGGTCTGGCGCCCGAGGCCCTTGATCTCATTGTTTCATGGAAGCCGGAGAGAATCATCTATGTTTCATGCAACAGCTCAACGCTTTCCAGGGATGTGTGCCGTATGCAGGGATACGCGATCAGCAAAGCCGCCGTCTTTGATTTCTATCCTGGGACAGGCCATGACGAGAGTGCTTTGGTGCTGGATAGGGTGTGAATAGGAATCCGTATTTGCTTCCTTGCTGATTTCCCGCCACAAGCTGCCTTTCCTTGACTTTTAAGGCCTTTCAGAAGATATTATCTGTAACTATATCAATAATAGGAGATTCTGATGAGCATTATCGAATTTATCGAAGCTAGAGAGATCCTTGATTCCCGCGGTAATCCTACCGTAGAAGTCGATGTCATCCTTGAAGATGGTTCCATGGGACGCGCAGCTGTTCCTTCCGGAGCATCAACTGGTGTACACGAGGCTGTAGAGCTTCGCGATGGCGACAAGAAGCGCTATGGTGGAAAGGGCGTTCTCAAGGCTGTCGACAATGTCAACAACATCATCGCACCAGCTATCGAGGGTATGGATGCACTTGATCAGGTCGCTATTGACCGCGCAATGATCGAGCTTGATGGCACTCCGAACAAGGCACGCCTCGGCGCTAACGCAATCCTTGGTGTTTCCATGGCTGTTGCACGTGCTGCTGCTGACTTCCTTGGTCTTCCTCTCTTCAAGTACCTTGGTGCTTATCATGCATGCGTGCTCCCTGTTCCGATGGCAAACATCCTCAACGGTGGCGCACACTCTGATAATAAGGTTGACTTCCAGGAATTCATGGTTATGCCAATTGGCGCACCTTCCGAGCGCGAGGCTGTAAGATGGATTGCTGAGGTATTCCATGCGCTTAAGAGCGTTCTCAAGGCAAAGGGATACAACACAGGCGTTGGTGATGAGGGTGGTTTCGCACCGGACCTCCAGTCCAACGAGGAAGCTCTTGATGTCATCATGGAAGCTATCGAGAAGGCTGGATACACAGCTGGACGCAATGGCGACTTCATGATTGCTCTTGATCCTGCCTCTTCTGAGCTCTATGACGAGAAGACAGGCAAGTACACACTCAAGTGGACAACAGGCGAGCAGCTTTCTTCTGCTCAGATGGTTGATCTCTGGGAGAGCTGGGTCAACAAGTATCCTATCATCTCCATCGAGGATGGAATGGCAGAGGATGACTGGGAAGGCTGGAAGCTTCTTACAGAGAGAATCGGTGACAGAGTACAGCTTGTTGGCGATGACCTCTTCGTAACTAATACGGAGCGCCTCAAGATGGGTCTTGAGAAGGGTGTTGCTAACTCCATTCTTATCAAGGTCAACCAGATTGGTACTCTTACTGAGACATTCGAGGCTATCGACATGGCTCAGCGCAATGGCTATACAGCTATCGTTTCTCACCGCTCCGGCGAGACAGAGGACAGCTTCATCGCTGATCTCGTAGTCGCTCTCCAGACAGGTGAGATCAAGACTGGCTCAATGAGCCGCTCTGACAGGCTTGCCAAGTACAACCAGCTGCTCAGAATCGAGGATTACCTCGGCGATACAGCTAAGTATGCAGGCCGCGACGCATTCAAGGTTCTCTGATTCACAGGCTCTGAATGCTCACATGATGGGGTCCGGTAGAGATATCGGGCCCTGTTTCTTTCTTCACCGGATGTACACATTCTTCACATTTCTGCAGTCCTCTTGCGGGTACGTGCATCACGCATAATTAACAGCCGCATCACCAAAACCACTTAGAAATCGAGATAACGAACACTTGTATATCGAGTTGTATTAATAACTTGGCCTTTGCAACAATTAAAAAGATATAATTTTCATTGTGGAACTATGGTGTCGAATATGAATTTAGCTTGACAGTTTGAAGAAACGGTTGTTACAATCTTCACAAGAATAACGGAAAAGGGGAATTTTGGACTTCTTTTTGAGGTTCACCCCAAATTTTTGGAGGAAGTAATGAAAAAGGTACTTGTATCTCTGCTCGTTCTCGCTCTTGCAACAACAGGCGTTTTCGCAGCAGTGAATCTCACTGGTGAGTTTGTTGGTGGTTACAACTTCAACATGGACAAGGATGGCAAGTGGACATCACACATCATGGGACAGGATGGAACTGGTACTCATACAACAAAGCTCAACCTTGGCTTTGCTGATGAGGACGGAGTTTGGTCAGTAACAACAGAAGGCGAGATGAAGGCTGACGGAAGACTTGCAGGCGACATCTCCATCGATATGATGAAGCTTTTTGATGCAGATTCTGATGTTTCTGTAAAGTTTGGTCTTGCTATGAACGATGAGCAGACTGTTCTCAGAGCATACTCCAACCAGTCTGGCAAGAACTTCGATAGAATCAGAACAGCTGGTACAGGTCTTTGGGCAAACGTAAATGTTGCATATGGCGACCTTGTACAGGTGCAGGTTGCTGGTGCTCCTGAGTTTACATCAAACACAGATCCAGATGATGGTGACGAAGTAAAGATTCATGGTGCTGGTGGAGACCTCGTTGTTTCTGCAATGACAGCTCCTATCGATGGCCTTAAGGTATCTGCAGGCTGGGTTCTCAAGGGAGATAGCCAGAATAGTACTGGTACAGACGGTGCATTCACAGCAGCTGCTGATGTAAACGTTGCTACACTTGCTGGTCTTGATTTTGACCTTGGTGTATCTGCATCTTATATCTATGGTTTCGGCGCAGAGAACAACGTAATCGCAGCTACAGTTTATGGTGGCGTTGATGTAGTAAGCCTCGCAGCTGAATGGTCACTCAATACAGCAACAGATAAGAACTTCCTCTATGTTGGTGCTGATCTTAATGTTGTTGAGAACATGCTTCTTGATGTATTCTTCGGAGCTACAGATCTTGAGAGCTTCGGCGATACATTCTATGTTGGTGGTGACATCGGCTACACAGTCAAGAACGTTACATTCCAGCTTGGTCTTGAGTATGCTGCTGGCGATGCTTTCAGCTACGACCTTCCTGGTCTCTCAATCGTACCTCAGATTTCTGTTGCCTTCTAATAGAGAATCACAGGTATGCATTAAATGGCCGCAGGGAACTGCGGTCATTTTTATAACTTGATATCCTCTGTTTTATCTGCCTTTTGGATATCGTGACCATAAAACTTTTATAAGATATGCCGTCAGAAAACCTGCCAGGCTTGTCCTGCAGGATGAAGGCGGCAGAGATTCTATTTTCTCGGTCTGGAGAGAACACACCACCCGATGAAGAGAATACAGATGAAAGCTATCAGGTGGGTAAAGAAGTTTTGCCTTGGCAGATCGAGTGAGAATAACATGTCGGCAACGATGAACAGCACGATGGCTGCAATTGCAATCATCCCTGCAACTCTTCGCTTCCTCATCATTCTGTACCTCCGATGTCGACTTCTGGTTCCCGATATTCTTCTTCACGCTTTCCTCTGTGAC
>CASFLH010000043.1 GCA_949295505.1 uncultured Spirochaetales bacterium
CCTCCGCGTCCGCCCTCGAGGAAGACGAATCTGTCACATCCTGTAAGATCCTTGATGACCTCTCCTGTCTCCGCATTCCTGATGACAGTTCCCGGTGGAACCGCGATCTCGACATCATTACCGCGGCGGCCAGCGCATCTGGCTCCCTGTCCAGGTCTTCCGTTCTCAGCTCTGAATGACCTTATGAGCTTGAGATGGCCCAGTGTCCTGAGGTTGTCCTTTACAACAAAAACAACATCCCCACCGCGACCTCCGTCACCACCGTCCGGACCGCCTTTGGGGACAAATTTCTCCCGGCGGAAGGAGACACAGCCGTGTCCCCCGTTGCCGGAAGCTATATCGATATACGTCTCGTCTGAAAAGCCGAACATCAGCCTTACTCGGCAGCAGCCTCAGAAGCGACGATTGAGCAGTACTTCCTGTTCTTTCTCTCGTGGAACTTTACTGTTCCAGCTGTGAGAGCAAAGAGAGTATAGTCCTTGCCGCATCCGCAGTTCTGTCCCGGATGGATCTTTGTTCCACGCTGGCGGACGATAACCTCACCAGCCTTTACGAGCTGACCACCAAATCTCTTGACGCCAAGGCGCTGTGCGTTCGAATCGCGTCCATTGCGGGAAGATCCGCCACCTTTCTTATGTGCCATCTCTCTTCCTCCTTAGCCTACAATCGTATTGATTGTGATAGTCGAATATGTCTCTCTGTGTCCCTGGGTCCTTCTATAACCCTTTCTTCTGCGGAACTTGTAGACCTTGACCTTCTCGCCTCTGAACTCTGGACCGACAGTGGCAGTTACTTTTGCACCCTCAACATAAGGAGTGCCGAACTTTGCGTTCTCACCATCCACAACAGCCAGAACCTTCTCGATCTCGTAGGTTGAACCCTCTTCCATGTTCAGCCTGTCAACCGTAAGCTCTTTTCCCTCTTCAGCTTTATACTGTCTTCCGAGGATCTCAACTAGTGCGTACATGTTTCTTCCTTAAATATTCAGTATCGGTTTTTCAACCTTGTTGGTTATAACCCCAAAACACAGGAAAGGGAACAGCCTCAGAGGAAAAAAAACGCTCAGAAAGGAAAAACCACCATTTCAAAACAAACATTTGTTTGATAATATATGAATCATGAAGATCACAGGCAAAGAAGAGATACTTGACGCGGCTCTTGATATCATCGCATTCGATGGATTGGATAAACTATCCATGCAATCGCTGGCAAAGAAGGTTGGGATGAATAAATCAAGCTTCTACCACTGGTTCCGGTCTAAGGAAGAGATCATCGACATGATATTTACCGCAGGCCATAGAAAGCTTATGTCAAAAGGCTTCAGGCTGATACTCGAAGGAAGTGCGGAGGAAATCCTATCCGCAGCAGCAGCCAGATGGCAGGATATCTTCACCGATGATGGGATACTTCCATATCTCCGCATGATATACGCCTTGCGATTCTCCGATCCAAGAGCGGAGGAGGAGGCAAGAGCGATCAGGCTCATGATAGAGAGCCAGATAAATGTGATGATGGCTTCGCTTGGACTGTCGGACAATATTCTCTCCCTCCTGTTCTCCTCCCTGCTGCTGCAGAAGCTGGAAGCAGAGCTGGAGGGAAATCATGAGGATATCGAAGGATATGCAAGGCAGTTCGCAGAGCTGATTGAAAGGCTTGATAACTGACATTCTCTGGCGACGCATCATGCAAAATGAACAGATTTTCTGCATTATCTGCACAGTTATATCATTTTCATCTGGATTTATAATAAAAAAGAGTGTAACGTTAAAGCGTATCCCTTGTTATAGGTGATATAAAGTGCCGCCCTCTTCAGGCGGCTCAGGCATTCCTTAGAAGGCGTGGCATCATCTTCCAGTGCTACGCCTTCTACTTTTCTCACATGGATTCAAGGAATGGAATGCCAATC
>CASFLH010000044.1 GCA_949295505.1 uncultured Spirochaetales bacterium
ACACTGCACGAGGTTGTCACAAGAAATATGGATAATAATATTGCTATCAGAAATCTTTTCATCAGTTTACTTTCTCATTTGGAGGCACGGTCGTCAATCACCGATGATGAGTTCTGGGTGCTTGCAGAAGATTTCGGTGTAACACTGGTCCCAGAGTTCCTCTGATTCTTCTTCCTCTCCAGGCCTGTTATTTTCATTCCGGAAACAACAAATATTGCAGATGATTGTGCGTTAAGCATGATTGCTTTTGCCGGGTGTAATCAGAGATGGGTGAACGCTCTCCATCTTATCCGGACGTATCGTCCGTCTCGAAGATGGAGCTTCCAGCATCGAGTGCTGAAACTTTTCCTGCTTCTTTCAGCTCGGGGCACTGCTTCTTAGGGGATTGCTCCTTGTCGTCCACAGTCGGCCTCTCAGCAGGCTTTACTTCCCCAGCGACCCTGGGTAGGGAATCTCTTCCAAGCTTTGCTATCATTTTCGATGCGTTTCCGTCCCTGTCATGCACAGCGTGGCATACGGGACACTCCCATGTGCGGATGCTGAGTCCTTCGAAGCCTCTCAGCTCCCTGTTCTCGTATCCGCAGCGGCTGCATGTCTGGGTGCTTCTGGCAAATCGGGGGATTACGACGAGAATCTTCCCCTTCCTTGCGCACTTATACTCAAGCTGCCTTCTTATCTCCCCGAAGGAGACATCGGAAAGGGAATATGCAAGACTGCGGTTCTTCAGCATCCCTTTGACCTTCAGATCCTCGATGGCTATCACATCAGCTTGGCTTTCGCTGATCTGGCTTGTCATCTTATGGATTGCGTCATTGCGTGCCGCCTTTGCCTTCTCCTGCACCTTCGCAGCCTTCACCCTTGCCCTGTCCCTGTTCCTCGAGCCCTTCTGCTTCCTCGACAGCGCCTTCTGCCTCCTTCTCAGGAGCTTATCATATCTCCTTGCGCTCTTTATGTTGTGGAATACTCTTCCATCGGTGCAGACAGCCATCTCCTTTATCCCGAGGTCTATGCCGAGCACATCGAACTCCGCTATATCCTCCTCTGTGAATGCCTCAGCTGTTCCAGGGGCCTTCTTGCCGTCCTCCATGAGAAGGACGGCGTTGTACTTCCCGCTCTTCTCTATCCTTATCGTGACTGAGCGGAGAGTCCCTTCTATCCTCCTATGGAATACTGCCTCTATGTCTCCGGCCTTGGGTATGTGCACGGTGTGATTCCTGAAATCCAGCCTGCACGACTGGGGATTTGAAAAGCTGTCGCCGTTCCTCTTCTTCTTGAACTTAGGGAATCCTGCCTTCTTCCTGAAGAACGCCTTATATGCCTTCACAAGGTTCTTCGACACCTGCTGCAGGGACTGCGCATTCACCTCCGCAAGCCATGGATATTCCTTCTTGAGATCCAGGATATGGCTATTCAGCTCGTATTCGGAGACAAAGCGCTTCTCTTCCTCATATATGCTCTTTTCCCAGTCCAGGAGTCTGTTGTACAGGAAGCGGCATGCACCGCCGGAGCGCCTTATGAGGCCCTCCTGTTCCTCTGTCGGGTATATCCTGACAACGTATCCTGTGAGCATGGTTTATTATACCATGGGATGCCGATTCATCTCCACCCTAATCTGCGATTTGAATGTGGAGTTCTCTCGCCTGATTGTGATAGATTGTGGGTGGCGCGGAGCAATGCTATGGAGCCGTTGGCCTTTCCGTTGCTGCGAGATGCTGCCTATCTCATCGCTATCAAATATATTTTGCGTGAATTTTAAAAGTTAAAGCAACAAAGGTAAATGGGCCTTTCGCTATTTATAGTGGGTAAATAGAAGGAAACCAAGGGAGTCTGCTATACTCGAGTGCATGAATATAGGCATCAATCCATTCGAGATAGCATTGGGGATCCAGAAGCCCTGGAAGATAACAGATACACAGCTCAT
>CASFLH010000045.1 GCA_949295505.1 uncultured Spirochaetales bacterium
AAGCCTTCGGCCAAACGCTTGGCAAACCGAGAGAACAAGAAGATGGCGAAGTCCGTAAGCGAGATCGC
Source organism: uncultured Spirochaetales bacterium (assembly GCA_949295505.1). Lineage (GTDB taxonomy): Bacteria > Spirochaetota > Spirochaetia > Sphaerochaetales > Sphaerochaetaceae > Ornithospirochaeta. The sequence continues at coordinate 69 of CASFLH010000045.1, forward strand.
AAGGGATTCCTACAAGTATAAGAAGACAGAAAAAGAGGCTGCGCCGAAAGCCTAGACTTTCTTAACAGCCCCTGCTTGTCAGATCATATCGTCGAGATGCTGAAGGCGTCTCATATCGTATTCCCTGAGCTGGTTGGTAAGCGTGTCAGGATCGTTGAACTTCTTCTCCCTGCGCTTGTTGAGAAGCAGATAGAGGGTAGGAGAGAGAAGCAGCGTGAGGAACGCTCCCGTGATGATACCGCCCGTGAAAGTCAGTGCCAGCGGCTGCATCATCTCGGATCCTTCTCCTGGGAAGAACGCCATAGGAATCATTCCGAGGATTGTCGTGAGCGTTGTCATCAGAATAGGACGCAGACGGCCATACGCAGCCTGCAGACAAGCCTGTTTGACAGGGACTTTCTGGTCCACAAGACGGTTGATGCAGTCCACCAGAACAATACCGTTGTTCACGACCGTTCCGATGAGGGCAACGATACCCACGATACTGAAGAGCGAGAATTGCTGCCCCATGAAGACATGAATCCAGATGACGCCGATCAGCAGAAGCGGGATAGTCGCGAATATGATGAGCGGGTCGATAAGGGATTCGAACTGCGCTGCCATGACGGCATATACGAGGAAGAGAGCCAGCAGGATGATCATTATCATTGTCGGCAGATACTCTGCGAACATCGACATCTCTCCAGTCTGTTCGAGCGATACACCTTCCGGAAGCACCAGATAATCGTTGAGCGCTTTGTCGACAGCAGCCTGGACTTCGTTCGCGGCATAGCCCTCGAGGATTGTGGCGGAGACGTGATTGATGCGTTCCTTGTCCTCTCTCATGATTGACATAGGTGCAGTGCCTTCAACAAGTTCTGCAACAGTATCCAGACGGACGGTCCCGCCCTTTGAAGTCGGTATCATGAGAGCTTCAAGATCCTCAATGGACTGCAGCTGGTTCTCATCGATCCTGACCGTGAGGTCATATGTCGTGTCATTGTCGAATGTCGAGATCTGCGTTGCCGTGACTCCAGAGAGCGCAGCCTGAACGGTGGATGTGATACTGCTCATTGTCACACCCAGATCCTGTGCCCTCTGCTGGTCAATCTCGATTGAGTATTTCGGCGCGCCATTGTCGAGGTCGGACTGGATGTTCTCAACCTGCGGGACATATGTATGGAGGATATCCATGATCTGATCAGCTGTCTGCAGCGAGAGATTGACATCATCCGAGTAGATGGCGACGTTGATACCCGTTCCTGACATGGACCTGTTATTGGAGAACAGCCATTCGGCTTCAGGGTTCTCATTGAGAAGAGGACGGAGCATTGCCTGGATATCCGAGACAGTATATGTCTGCTCGTTGATATCAGGAAGATCAATCTCGATGGAACCTGAGTTCGAGCCGACTTGCGTGAGAATCGATTCATATGCCTCAGGGGGCAGGGTATCGAGGACCTTCTTCTCCATCTCGAAGACGTACTCCTTCGTCACATCCTGTACCGTTCCCTGATCAAGGGTGAGATTGAGAGTGACGGAGTCGTCCGTGGATGACATCGGGATCAGGGAGATGCCGAGATCTCCGAACTTGATGAATGAGACAATGAGAAGCAGCACCAGAAGGAGGATGAGAAGGAATTTCCTGTTCAGGAAGTAGTTCAGTACCTTCACATATGCGTTCTTCATGTGCGCCTCGCCCCTTGCCATCGCATCATCAATAGCTCTGATCGGCTTCCATCTGAGCGGTTTCTGCGTTCTTGTGTTTATCTTGAGGATGGATCCACAGAGCGCAGGAACAAGCGTTACAGCGACAAAAAGCGAAGCGAAGAGCGAGATGCAGACTGTAATGACCAAATCCTGGAACATGATACCGATCATGCCGATGTCATATTTGTAGATGAGGATGGGGATGAATACACAGATCGTGGTCAGTGTTGAGGCGCAGATCGCGGTGAACATGTTCTTGCTGCCGAGAATGGCCGCGACAGCACTCCTCTCTCCTCGCTGCCTGAACGTGTATGTGTTCTCAAGAATGATGATCGAGGCGTCAACTGTCATTCCTATGCCGAGTATGAGACCTGACATACTCATCGCGTTGACCGACATGCCTGTGACAGCCATGAGCATGAGCGTTATGAGAATACAGATCGGCATCGAAAGGGAGATGATGACTGTTGTCTTGAAGCCGCGGAGGAACACGAAGATGATTGCAGCTGCGAGAATGACTCCCTGCACAGCTGAGTTGACGACTTCATCCATCGTGTCGGTGATCATCTCTGTCGAATCACGCTGGATGGCAAGCGTCAGATCGGAATCGAGATCCGCCTGGATTTCCGGAAGCGCCTCGCGTACAGCCTTCGCGACGGTTGTCTCGTTGCTGTCAGATTCATTAGAGATATTGATTGTGATGATCTCATTGCCATCGAGGTAGGAAAGACGTCCGCCTGAGGCTGTTGACTCAACAACATCTGCGACATCCTGGAGGTAGATCGGCGTACCTGCCGTGGTATATCCAACGATGGTCTCGTTGATATCCTGCACTGTCATGTAACGGGCATCGGCTGTAATCTGGTAATCCATGCCGCGCTGCGTGATCTCTCCGCCAGTGCTCTGGATATTGCGGGCCGCGATCATCGATGTGATCTGGCTGATTGAGATGCCGTATGCTTCAAGCCTGTTCGGGTCTACTTCTACGGTGTATTCAACGGGAGCGCCGCCATAAACGTTGACCTGGGATACGCCTTCGACTCTTTCAAGGAGAGGCTGGATGGTATTCTCTGCGATATACTGCAGTTCATCCTCTGTCCTGTCACCGGTGAGAGTGAGACGCATTATGGATCCGGATCCCATTGAGTCAAAACGCATGACCGTTGGGTTTTCCGCCCAGTCGGGAAGACGCCTTGAAAGCATTGATGTGATTGTATTCACATCCTCTGCGGCATCATCGAGATCTGTTCCGTAATCGAACTGGAGGATGACCATCGCCATGCCTTCCCGTGACACGGAAGTCATTGTATCGAGGTTCTGCAGCGACTGAAGCGAATTCTCCATCGTTTCAGTGACCTGAAGCTCAATCTCTTCCGGGCCGGCGTCGTTGCAGCTGACCATGACTGAGATGACCGGCATTTCGACATCCGGATAGAGAGCCATGTCGAGACGGGGAAGATAGACCAGACAGATGACGCAGATCAGGACGTAGACCATTGTCATCAGTACAGGACGTCTTACTGATAATTCTGACAGTGTCATTTAGTTCTCCTGATTGACGACGTTGATGGCTGTCCCATCCATTACGTTTCCAGCTGTGATGACAAGGTCTCCTTCTGAAAGGCCTGATGTGATAACCGTCTCTATTCCATTTGAACTGCCTGTGGTGACTGTCACGCGCTTTGCCGTATTCCCATCGGCAATATAGACGATATCATCACCAAGATAGGTATCAAGCGCTTCTTCCGGAACCATGAGGGCGTCATCGATATGCTCTGTCTCGAGGTTGAGGCGGAGATACATGCCTTCCTTCAGTCCTGCTGTGTCTCCGGTCAGGCGGATCTCGATATCTGACGATCTTGTTGCCGGATTCACTGTTGGTGCAAGATATGTGAGCGTTCCCGTGTAGATCCTTCCCGGATATGCAACAGCTTCAAGCTCTGCCTTCATTCCCTCCGCGACAGTGCCGAGGAACTTCTCCGGAATCGATGCCTCTACAACAAGCTCCGTAGTGCCGGAGATCGTGACAATCGGCTGAGCTGAAGTGACTGTCTGTCCCACAGCGACCGGAATATCTGTCACGATACCCTCTGCCTTGGCTACGACGGGGCTCAGCTTGTATGAGACACCAGGGCGTGATGGATCGATGTAAGCGACGATATCACCAGGCTTCACGGAGTCTCCTTTTGATACAAGAATCTCCGTGATGGTGCCTGAAGAAGCATCCGGATAGACCGCCAGGCTGTCTCCTGACCTGCTGACTTCTCCGTTGAACCTTGATACCTTGGAGAAATCTGCGATATACGCGGGCTGCACGGATACGTTCACTGCTGCTGTGGCGTTTTCCGCGACAGGCATCGCAAGCGTCTGGTCCTCTGTTGCCGTGACCATCCTGTAGATGATGAATCCTGCAAGCACTATACAGATTGCAACGAGAATAACTGTGATTATCTTGTTGAATCTGCTTGGGGCTGTTGTTTTTGCGAGGCTTTCAAAATCTGGTTCCTCGACTGTTTTCCTGTGTTCGTCGCTCATTTTATACTGTTTCCTCTTCTGTTATGTGGTATGTATCCTGCAGTTCCTGCAGCTCGATGCCGAGATTATCGGCAAGTGTATACGATGAAAGGAGATGTCCCAGACGTGCTGAAAGAAGGCTGTTCTGGGCGTTGAGAAGGTCCGTTCTGCTGTCCGAGAGCTCGTCCGCGGAGAGAAGGCCGGATTCATATGCTTCTTCGGCCAGAGAGTAGGCGCGCTGGGCAAGCGTAAGGCTTGATTCCAGCATTCCCAGGGATGACTGCTGCTGCTGGATGCTCATGACGGAGCTCCTGATATCGTTCAGCAGCGTATCTTGCGCACTCTGGAGCGCGATGGCTGCGGTGTCGACGGCATCGGACGCGGCCTTCCTGTTCTCATCTGCCTGGCTGCCGGGGATATATGAGCTCAGGGGGATGCTCACTGCGACTTTTCCGGTCAGGGAGTGCGCATCCTGGTATTCTCCCGCCGCGGCTGTCATCTGAGCCTTCGATGACACGCTGCCGCCATATGTATATGTGATATCCGCAGAGACTGTAGGCATGTACTGGTTCAGAGTCATCGATTTCTCTGAGTTCTGGGCGTTCCTGAGATTGTTGCGGGCAGTCCTGATGCTGACTGAATTCTCCGCATAATCGGTGAAAAGTTCCTCTGGTGAGGGTAGGGAAAGCATAACCGTATCAGGAAGAGGTTCTGTCTGGAAATCACCGCTGAGACCTGTCAGTGCCTTGAAAGAAGCCATGGCGAGATCTTTGTCGTTTCTGGCCTGCCTAAGCGCGATCTCAGCATTGTTCAGCGCCATTTCGACATTTGACATCGTCAGCTCGTCGACCATGCCGCGTTCATACATCTCAAGCGTGGACTTGTAGCTTTCTCTTCTATCCTCAAGCGAGAGCTCCGCGTTCTCGATGGCAATGTCATATGTGGAGAGAGTCCAGTATGAAGATGTTACGGCAGTCTCGATTGTGTTCTGGGCACTCTCATACTCAAGAGAAGCGCCCGCTTTGGAAATTTCCCGCGATGCGTTTCCTGTTATCTTGTTTCCCGTGAGCGCGTAGCTGAATGAGGCGGTTGCCCCAAGATCAAGACCGAAACCATTGAATGATGCTTTGTCGACAGTGGCGCTCGGAAGTGTGAAGCCTGTGTCTGCACTGATGGAAACCCCGAATGTCGGGAGATAATCCTTCACATAGTTGTTCTCGTTCCGAAGTGTCTGGTTCAGCGCAATGGCCTGCATTCTGAGAGTCGCATTGTTCTCGGAAGCAGACTCCAGAGCCTCATCCAGCGTCACGACGGGAAGACTTTCTGCACCTAGCGGGAGAATAACTGCCAGCAGGATCAGAATCGTCTGTAGGATCTTCATTTCTCTGTCTCCTTAAGGATCTGTTTTTGGTGTGATGGCCCCCCGTGCCATCATTAACAATAAGGATGCTAATGAAATGATAGGTTCTATGTCGCTACCTTAATCTGTTGGTTTTGTGAATTTTTAGAATTTTATGCCTTATTTTTGAAACAAAATACCCTCTGATTGTAACAGAGGGCTTCATTAAGAGCTGTGTTTATCAATGCATGCGGAAATCATCGAATACAAGACAGCTGGACTGCCTGTCGAGATAGAGTGCGCATTCCGTCCTTCTTCTGATTGATGCGGCGGGAGTGTTGGGGGAGATATCATCGAAAATACAGGAAGCAACTGCTTTTGCCTTTCTCTGATCCGGGCAGGCGCAGATTATATTGCGCGCCGTGAGGATCTCGAAGACTGACATCGTGATAGCTCTGCTTGGAACCTCATCAATGGTGTTGAACCAGCCTTCGCCGACCTGCTGCCTCTTGGATCTCCTCTCAAGTTCCACTGCGATATACGGATCTCTTGCATCGAAGTCCGCTGGGGGATCATTGAAGGCAAGGTGTCCGTTCTCTCCGATGCAGATGAATGCGACATCGAGGGGATAGTCCTTCATCAGGCTGTTCATCTCCTTGAGCGTTGCCTTGTAATCCGCTTTCCTGGAGATCGGATGGAATGATCCGATGGTTGGGAGATGGTTGAGGAAGTTCTCTTTCAGGAAAGTCTCGGAAGAGGCTTTGTGTCCATCCGGTAGGCCCACGAATTCATCCAGAAGGAATACATTGACCTTGTCCCACTGCAGCTCCTTCGAGCGGAGTGCTGTGAGAAGTTCCAGCTGGCTTGTGCCGGTGACAAATGCCACATTCGCTCTTCCGTATTTCTCGATTGAAGACTTGATGCAGTGCCTGCCAAGGGAGGCTGCCTGCTGTCCGAGTTCAACTTTATTTTCACAGATGGTGATTCTCATGGTTTCTCCTCGATGTGAATATATAAGCTTTGGCAATTTAGCGCAATGATGTGTTTTTCTTCTTTACTTATAGGAAAGCATCGCCTAAAATACTAGTATATCACAATAGTGAAAAAAGTGAGGAAATAGCTATGCAGATGACAATGAGGTGGTTTGGCGACAAGTTCGATTCCGTCAAGCTCTGGCAGATCAGACAGGTTCCGGGTGTTACAGGGGTTATCACGACTCTTTATGATATTCCAGCGGGAGAGCTCTGGCCTGTTGAGCGCATCGAGGCACTTAAGAAGGAAGTCGAGGATGCAGGGCTCACGATTGCCGGTATCGAAAGCGTCAATATCCATGATGATATCAAGATAGGAAAGCCATCCAGGGACAAGTATATCGAGAACTATATCCAGACTCTGGAGAACCTTGCGAAGTGCGGAATCAAGCTTGTATGCTACAACTTCATGCCTGTATTCGACTGGACCAGAACCGACCTGGCCAAGATGCGCCCGGATGGATCAACGGTCCTCGCATATGATCAGAAAGTTGTGGATTCAATCGATCCTCAGACATTCTTTGATCAGACAAACGACAACTCAAACGGATATGTGATGCCGGGCTGGGAACCGGAGAGACTTGCAAAGGTGAAGGAGCTTTTCGAGGCATACAAGGATGTCGATGAGGAGAAGCTCTTCAATAATCTCGTATATTTCCTGAAGGCGATACAGCCTGTATGCGAGAAATACGGCATCAAGATGGCAATCCATCCAGATGACCCGGCATGGCCAGTGTTCGGATTGCCGAGAATCATCACATCCAAGGAGAAGATTCTCCGCGTCATGAAGGCTGTGGACTCTCCGTTCAATGGCCTCACATTCTGCGCCGGATCATTCGGATCGAATCCGAAGAACGATCTTCCTGGTATCATCCGGGCTCTTCCTGGACGCATCCATTTTGCGCATGTCAGGAACCTCCATCACTTCGCTCCTGGCGTATTCGAGGAAGCTGCACACCTCTCATCCGACGGTTCGTTTGATCTCTATGAGATGGTCCGCGCCCTTTATGAGACAGGTTTCGACGGTCCTATCAGACCGGATCACGGAAGGGCAATATGGGGAGAGGTCTCCATGCCTGGTTATGGACTTTATGACAGAGCCCTTGGCGCTGAGTACATTCTTGGCCTGTGGGAAGCTGTAGAGAAGAGCGAGAAGAGGCTTGGTAAATGAGACGTACTTCAAGTGAAACAATCTATGATGATCTGAAAGATGACATCATATTCCTCCGTCTGAAACCGGGAGAGGAGATTTCTCAGGATGTGATATCAGAGAAGTTCGATGTCTCGCGCTCCCCCGTGCGCGATGCGCTCATGCGCCTGAGGTCTGAAGGCCTTGTTGTCATGAGGCCGCAGAGGGGTTGCTGGGTCTCCAAGATCGACATCTCCAGGGTTGATGATGAGTGTTTCTTCCGCCTTGCGCTGGAGAAGAGCGTCATTGATCGCTACAGGGAGTACATGAAGACTTCGGATATCACAAGGCTGGAATACTTCATCGCGCTGCAGAAGGAAGCCGCGGCTGCTTCTGATGCTGTCGCATTCTATAATGCTGATGATGATATGCACTCGATTTTCTTCGAGGCTACAGGCCTGACGAGAATCTGGCAGCTCATACTCAGAGAGACAGGCAACCACAGAAGAATGAGGATCCTCAGCATGGGGTCGCGAGATGTCCTTGAGAAGAATATCGCCCAGCATGAGGAACTTGTGCAGGCTCTCAGGCTAAAGGATTTCCCGCTTGCAGTGACCCTTGAGACGGAACACCTGTCAAAGCTCAAGTATGAGACGGATGTGATCATCGAGGCGCATCCTGAGTATTTTACGAACAGAAAGGCTGATGCCTGATTCATGGCATGGCAGTGCCATGCCTTCTGCTATTTTCCTTCGGAGGGGATAATTATGAAACTTAGCAACAAGGGGCTGCAGTGCTCCTGCTGGAACGATAAGGGCTATAAGCTCTTCAGCTATGACCGTGAGGCGCTTGTGAAGCGCACTCATGACAATCCTGTATGGGTTCATTTCGGAGCAGGGAACATCTTCCGCGGTTTTCCCGCACGCCTGCAGCAGGAACTGGTGGAGAAGGGGCTTGCTGACAAGGGCATCATAGTAGGGGAAGGCTTCGACTATGAGATCATCAGCGATATCTACGATAAGTATGATGATCTGACGCTTCTTGTGACGCTCAAGGCTGACGGTTCCATCGACAAGCAGGTTGTCGGTACAGTTACAGAGGCTTATCCATGTGACTATGCGCCAGCTTCGGCATGGGAACGCTTCCAGGAGATTTTCCGCTCTCCATCACTGCAGATGATTTCCTTCACGATCACCGAGAAGGGATATGCCCTCAAGAATCCAGCTGGGGAGTATTTCCCGGGCTATGTTAATGATTTCGAAGCGGGACCGGGCAAAGGAAAGATGTTCCTGTCACGCCTGACGGAGCTTCTTCTCTGCCGTTATAAAGCAGGTGCCCTGCCGCTTGCTGTCGTCTCCATGGACAATTGTTCGCACAATGGAGAGAAGATTGAGGCCGCGGTCACATCAATTGCCGCAGAGTGGGTGAAGAGAGGATATGCGGAGCAGGGCTTTGCTGATTATCTCGCTTCTGACAAGGTCTCATTCCCATGGTCGATGATCGACAAGATCACGCCGCGTCCGGATGCCAGCGTCGCACAGATGCTGCAGGCGGATGGATATGAGGACACAGATGTTGTTGTAACGTCAAAGCACACATATATCGCGTCATTCGTGAATGCGGAAGAGTGTGAGTACCTTGTCATCGAGGATGATTTCCCCAATGGACGTCCATCTCTTGAGAATGCAGGTGTGTACTTTACAGACAGGGAGACTGTTAACAAGGTCGAGAAGATGAAGGTCTGCACATGTCTCAATCCTCTTCACACTGCACTTGCTGTCTTTGGCTGTCTCCTTGGTTATACGCTCATCTCGAAGGAGATGCAGGATCCGGAGCTCAGCAAGCTTGTGAAGACAATTGGCTACACAGAGGGCCTTCCTGTTGTTGTGGATCCAGGCATTATCGAACCGAAGAAGTTCATTGATGAGGTCGTGAACACCCGTATTCCGAACCCGTTCATGCCTGATACCCCGCAGCGTATAGCAACAGACACCTCCCAGAAGCTTTCAATCCGCTTCGGAGAGACCATCAAGGCATATCTCGCATCCGACAAGCTTGATGTGAATGACCTGAAGTGCATTCCTCTTGTGTTCGCAGGCTGGCTGCGTTACGTGATGGGCATTGATGATGAAGGTCAGGCATTTGAACCTTCCGCAGATCCTCTTCTCGGTTACGCGAGAGAAGCTTTGAGCGGCATCACCCTTGGTTACACAGGAAGCCTTGATCAGCTCAGCGAGATACTCTCGAATCAGAAGATATTCGGTGTGAATCTCTTTGAGGCGGGGCTTGCGGATCTTGTCCTTGAGTATTTCAGGAGTATGATTGCCGGACCTGGCGCTGTAAGAGCAACGCTTAAGAAGGTAGTTGGCTGATTTCAATCCCCCTGCTTGCCAGGGGGAATATTACGCTATGAGAAAGAAGAATCTGCTTTTCGGCAGGGTAAGTGATTATCTGTACCTTGCTATTGGACCGGTAATAGCGGCATCAGCTGCCGCTTTGTTCTACACTCCTGCGAGAATCACAGGAGGCGGTGCCACAGGTATCGGAACGATATTCTATTATCTTTTTGGTCTCGATCAGGGTATTGTCATGATGTGCGTCAATATACCTCTTATCCTTCTTGGAATGAAGGTGTTTGGCTGGCGTTATGGCATCAAGACCTTGATTGGTTCGACACTGCTGTCAATCTGGACTACCGTCATAGGCCGCGTTACTGCCTATCAGGGCGTGCTCGATACCAGTGATGATATAAACATACTTCTCTCCGCAATCTATGGCGGCGTGCTGATGGGAGTCGGCATCGGGCTTACTATGAAGAGTGGCTGCAATACAGGAGGAACGGATATCGTTGCTCAGGTTATCGCGCACTATTCTCCTTTCTCCGTGGGAAGCGTGGAGTTCATCTTCAATGCGGTCGTCGTGTCGTGCGGCGGTATATTCCTGGGCCTGCAGCCGATGCTTTTTGCAATTATAGCGATGTATCTCTCATCACAGCTGGTGAATTTCGTAGTCATGAACTTCGGGACAAAGCTTGCTAAATCCGTCTATATCTTCTCCGCTGAGCACACGCCGGAGATTTCCAGGCGCGTGATAGCGGAACTGCATCATGGAGGCACGGTTTTCCATGGTACCGGGATATATACCTCAAAAACGCGTGTCATGCTGCTGGTCATCGTGCCGAATAATCAGATGAACGCCATTATGAAGATCATCCATGAGGAGGATCCGAAGGCGTTTGTCTTCGTCACAGAGGCGTACGAAGTCCTTGGAAGGGGCTTCGTACCTCTGCAGAAAGCCGCGGATAAGGACTGATCAGTTCTTCTCTCCGCCGATGTGCTTCAGGAATTCGTCATAGCCGTCCTTGAGATTCTCCTCAGGCTCGTATTCCTCAAGCGGATAATGCTCCATTACGAAATCGATATCCTTGTCTCCTCTTCCCGAGAGATTGACAAGGATTTTCTTTCCCTTGCCAAGCTGCTTTGCAAGCTTCACGGCGTATGCGACAGCGTGTGAGGACTCGAGAGCAGGAATGATTCCTTCCATGCGCGAGAGGGCATAGAAAGCCTCTACAGCCTCCCTGTCCGTTGCTGTCGTGTATGTGACCCTGCCGATTGAGTGCAGGAAGCTGTGCTGCGGGCCGACGCCGGGGTAATCAAGGCCGGAAGCGATTGAGTAAACAGGAAGAGGCTCTCCGTTCTTGTCCTGCAGCACGAGGGATCTGAAGCCATGGAGAATGCCGACAGTACCTTTCTGGATAGTTGCCGCGTGCTTTCCTGTCTCGAGACCCTTTCCCGCCGGTTCTACACCATAGAGCGCCACATCCTTGTCATCGAGGAAGGCGGAGAACACGCCCATCGCATTGGAGCCACCGCCCACACAAGCCACGATCGCATCTGGAAGAGATCCGGCATAGCTGAGCATCTGCTCCCTTGCCTCCATTCCGATGACTGACTGGAAATCGCGTACCATCATCGGGAACGGATGCGGTCCAACAACAGACCCGATGCAGTATATCTGGGTGACAGGATCCTTAAGGTATGCCTCGAAAGCTGCATCAACGGCATCCTTCAGGGTTTTTGTACCCCGGGTGACTGAGATGACTTTCGCGCCGAGCACCTTCATCCTTGATACGTTAGGAGCTTCTTTCTTCACGTCAATCTCACCCATGTAGATGTCGCATTCAAGCCCGAGGAGGGCTGCTGCGGTTGCGAGCGCGACGCCATGCTGTCCTGCGCCGGTCTCAGCGATGACCTTTTTCTTTCCCATGTGCTTGGCAAGCAGGACTTCCCCAAGACAATGGTTGATCTTATGTGCCCCAGTATGGTTGAGATCCTCTCTCTTGAGGTATATCTCTGCACCCCCAGCGGCCTTTGATAGCCTTGCGGCATGGTATACGGGACTTGGTCTTCCTGTGAAATGCTCGTTGAGCTCTTTCAGTTCCTTTATGAATTCAGGATCCTTGGAGATCTCCTCATATGCCTTCTCGACATCCTGCATCACCTTCTCAAGCTCCGGGGGAAGGTACGAGCCGCCGTATTCACCGAAATATCCTTTCGCATCAGGAAGATTCTCTGTATTGATTCCTTTCGTAACAAGATTCATATCTGTCTCCTTTGTTTCTATATACAGCAACATTACTCTAAAAAGAAACAGATTGTCAACAGGGAATCCTTCGTGAGTCTCTTATTTTCTGCCAGGCCCTTCCAGCTGTGGCTTCAGATACCTTCTCCAGCCAGGGCCGGGTGTCATCAGGGTTGTCAACATAGAAAAATGAGAGGGCCCACGCGACGGCCATGGAGATATAGTATTCGTCGTTATCTGCTGCCGTTATAGCCTCCAGAAGCTCCTCTCTTTTCTCGGGATAGAGCTTTCGCAGGGACATGAGTGTGACGATACCCAGCCGTCGTGGCATTGTCCGCTCTTCACTGAGAAGTGAGAAGAAGCAATCATATGTTTCCGCAAGCTCTGCTTTCCGTGGCTTGATGGAGGAGGCGAGCGTATCGACTTCATCCCATGTCTGCAACAGGCTGAGATGCTCTGCAATGAGCTCCCGCTTCTCCCTGAACGGAATCTTCCGTGAGGTAATCCAGAAACCTTTAAGCAGTACATCTTCATGGCATGTGATGGTGTAGGGGAAGGTTTCAAGCTCTTTCGCGAGCTTCCTCAGCACAGGTACTCTCACGCCTCTGTATGGCAGATCGTGATTCTTCGTCAGTCTGGAAGAGAATGCGGCATACTCCTCGTCTATGTATGGCGCATAGAGGCTATCAGTATCCATATTCCTCACCGACGATGATGACAGTAATGCGTTTCTTCTGGGTCTGTCTGGCGAATATGACCGCATTTGAACAGATTCTGTCATCTGCCTGGCAGCCCGGGGCGAAAAGATGGTTCTCGTCGAAATATGGAGAGACACAGTGCCCGAGCTTTGTGCACGGTGTATCTTTCTCCAGCCTCAGGCAGTTCGGTGGAGCCGCCTTTGTCTTGACTCTTTCCACTGCCTCTCTCAGATCCAGCACAAGCTTGTTGATTCCTGCTACGACAATGACCTTATCCGGCCCAAAGAGCATTGCAGAGACTCTGTTGCCCCTTCCATCGACTTCATAGAGCTCCCCATGCATTGTCACCGCATTGGCGGAGGCCAGATAATACTGAGCGCCATAAGCCGCTTTTCTGTCGCTGATGAATGATGTCTTTTCTCTGAGATAGGCCGCTATGCCAGTCTCTGCAAGCGTTTCAGAACCTCCGGAAGCAGTTGATGCACCTTCGGGTATGAGGGCTTTTATGAGGTTCATCAGCTCCTCTTTGTCATTGACGTATGCAGCTTCGAATCCGTTTTCCTCCAGATTCCTCAGTGTTTCCTTGATTATGCCATGCATGGCTTTCCTCTGATTCGCATCCATGCAATGATATTATCATGAATCTGTCAGATGCACTTAGTGGGAAAACGGCTTTTCTCTTTGATTTCGATGGTGTTGTCACGGATAGCGAAGTGTATGCTTTCATGACGCTCCGGTCCCTTGTGAAGGACAATTACGGTATCGACATAGATGATGAGGATATTGAATTCACAATCGGCCTTGATTCAGCAGGGACCGCCCGTGAGATGAGCCGAAAATACGGCATTGATCTCTCCCCTGGAAGATTCCGGGATCTTCTTGATGATTATCCTGTGTACTACACGGAGGCAGAGGAGCTTAAGGCTTTCCCGCACATAGAAGAGCTTTTCAGGCTCATCCGTGGAAATGGCTGGCGTCTGGCAATTGTATCCTCGACTTGTTATGCGCACCTTGAGGCGGCGCTTCGCAGGCTGGGGCTGGAGGGGTATCCGGAAGTCATAATCTCCGGGGACAGGGTGGTTAATCACAAACCTGATCCCGAGCCATATCTGAAAGGGATGGAAGCGCTTGGCTCCGATCCAGCCAGTACCGTTGCGATTGAGGATTCTCCTGTAGGCATTCTCTCTGCAAAGAGAGCCGGAATTCCTGTCATTGCCTATCGCGGTTCTGTCGTAAAGCAGTGTGTGGACGGCGTGGATGCTTCAATTGAGGATTACTATGAAATGATAAATGGCCTCCGCATGGGGAGGCCATAGCTTGATTCATCAGGCATTGCTCAGCTGTTCTTTCCGTTTCATGCCGAACTCGTAAACAGCCACGAGAACAAGTACAACAAGACCGATCAGGTCCGTTACCGTTCCTGGTATCACCATGCAGAGTCCCGCGATGGCAAGGACAATCCTTACAAGGGGATGGAGCGGACGGGCAAGGTACCCATTCAGGGCCGCTGCTATACCGAAGATTCCCAGAAGGGCTGTGATGCATATCTGAATGATCTCAAAGACGCTCGTGACATTCACGAAGAGCATTGCCGGATTCAGCGCAAAGACATAAGGAACAATGAAAGCCGCGATGGCAAGCTTCGTCGCCACAAGACCTGTCTTCATCGGATCGGATTTCGCGATTGCGCTTCCCGCATATGCCGCGAGGGCTACTGGTGGTGTTATGTCCGCAACTATGCCGAAATAGAATACGAAGAAGTGAGCGGCGACAGCCTCGACATTCAGTGCAATCAGGATAGGCGCGCAAACACCTGCCATGATGCAGTAATTGGCTGTTGTAGGTACACCCATGCCAAGAACAATGCAGCAGAGCATTGTCAGGAGGAGCGCTACAAGCACTATTCCATGGCTGAGGGAGACGATGGCGCCCAGCAGGACGGAAGCAAGGCCCGTTACCGTGATACAGCCGGAGATGATACCAGCGATGCCGCAGGCTACAACGACTGTTACCGAGCTTCTTGAACCGTTCTCGAATGAGTCAAGGATCCAGCGGAACGAGAGCGCTGGCTTCTCACCTTTTTCCTCTTCCTCCCCGCCGTCGGTGGTTGCCGCGAAGTGGGGTATGATCTTGTGTATGATTCCGACGACCATCGCGACGATGATGGACAGTGTAGCGGAATAAGCCATCGTGTACGTGTTGGAACCGACAAGATAGATCAGCGCAATCAGAGGAAGCAGGAGATAAAGATCCTTCAGCAGGTCCCTGACTTTCGGCAGATGTTCTTTCGGGATACCGCTCATTCCGCTCTTTTTTGCTTCAAGATGTACAGCGATGAAGATTCCCGTGAAGTAAAGAACTGCAGGGAGTATCGCCATGACAGCAATGCGGCCATAAGGGATGCCTGTAAACTCTGCCATCAGGAACGCAGCAGCTCCCATGATCGGAGGCATGATCTGCCCGCCTGTGCTGGCTGCTGCTTCGACTGCGGCAGCGAATTCCGGACGGTAGCCCATCTTCTTCATCATCGGGATTGTGATTGATCCGGAACCTACTGTGTTCGCGACAGAGGATCCTGAGGCCATGCCTTCAAGTGCGGAAGCGACGACAGCGACCTTTGCCGGTCCTCCAGTGAAGCGTCCTACTGCTGTATTGGCAAAGCGGATGAAGAAGTCCGCAACGCCTGTCCGCTCAAGGAAGGCTCCGAATATGATGAAGATGACAATGTATTTGACGCAGACGCCTACCGGTGTGGAGAAGATTCCGTTTGCCGTATAGAAAAGGGTACGGATCAGCTGAGGTACGCTGATTCCACTGAAGAGCGTGTAGATGACAAGGGCACCTGCAACGCAGAGGATTGGAAGTCCTACGCAGCGGCGGCACAGTTCGACAAGGGCGAGAATGCCTATGGCTCCGACAATCATGAAAAGCGGATCTGCCATGATGCGTGCTGAGAGCCTGATTACGGTCATCGCATTGGCGGCATAGAAGAAATATGCTCCTGAACCTATTATCGCGATGATGATGTCATACCATGGCATATGATTGACGCGTTCAACACCTTTTTTTACAGGGAAGGTGAGGAAGCCAAGAAGCACGATCATGCCCATGAAGACCGAATAGCGGACTTCCTGCAGTGTCGTGAGGAAGATTGCATCGATGATGCAGTAGATGGCAAATGCAGCCATTACATAGTGAATTACCAGCTTCTGCCAGCCTTCCCATATTCTTGTGTTCGATTCCCTGTCGTATTTTTTCATCACGGCTTCGACATCAGCCATGGTTCCTACGGATTCATCAACGAATTTGTTTTCCTTATCGCTCAAATGGAACTCCTATATGTTTTTTTTCATTAAAATAGGGGCTGTCATCCAGCCCCCGAAGATTTCCTTAAGGGCAATCTTATTTTACAGGAACTTCGATTCCCTGTTCTGCAAAGTACTTTGCTGCTCCCGGATGATAGGGGACTGTCGTGATACTGGTTGCGAACGCCAGATCAAGCTCGTTGCCCTTGTCATGGCTCTGGGAGATCGCTTCCTTGTCGTTGAAGATTGTGCTCACGACATCATAGATGGCATCTTCGCTTACATCATCGCGTGCGATGACAACAGCACCGACCGCTACAGTCTGGCAGTCCTCATCAGTTCCGTAGACACTGGCAGCGATGGTAACCGGCGTATAGTACGGTGAAGCCTCGATGAGCGCTTCCATGTGCTCATCATCGATAGAAACAAGACGTACATCATGAGTTGTTGCGAGTGTTGAGACCGCCACGGTAGGTGCGCCAGCAACGACAAAGGCCGCATCTATTTTTCCATCCTGAAGTGCGTCAACACTGTCGCCGAAGCTCTGGTATGTCGGCTTGATATCACTTTCGGAGAGCCCATAGGCTGCCAGGATATCGAGCGCGTTGTAATATACGCCACTTCCGGATGAACCGATTGAAACAGTCTTTCCGGCAAGATCTCCGATAGTCTTGATGTTCGGATCGAGTGTGACAACCTGAACCTGCTCAAGATAGAGTGCTGCGACTGTGGAGAAGTCCGTCACGGCTCCCATCTCAGCAAAGAGGTTTGTTCCGTTGTATGCATAGCTCATGACGTCTGTCTGCACGAAACCAAGCTGGTACGAGCCCATATCCATCATTTCGATGTTATCCTGGCTGCCTGCGCTGACTACTGCTACAACACCTGTATCAGTCTCAGAGGAAATTCTCTGTGCAAGGACATTGCCGAATCCATAATAGGTTCCCTGGTCGCCGCCTGTTCCGAAGCGGAGATTTCCACCTTCACTTGATCCCCCCGCGAAGACTGGCGCAGCAAGTGCGATGACCAATATTGCAACAATCGCAAAAGTTTTCTTCATTTTCTTCCTCCTTCAATATGTTTACTGTATCTTCTTTCCAGTGCTGAAGATGGCGTAGAAAAGCTTAAGATAGTCCTCAGTGTCCGGGAAAAGCGGGTGATTGTCAAGGGTTGGTACGCAGTAATTTGCATATTTTATGCATAAAAATACACTTTTCTTTAAATAATCATATCTGGATTGTTCGAATCAAATAGTTCAGGAAAAATAAACATAAGCACTTTTTTCCTATTGACACATGTAAAATAAATGTGTATTGTCTCTCAGTAATCGACGTAGGGTAGAGCAGTTGGCAGCTCGTCGGGCTCATAACCCGGAGGTCGCAGGTTCGAGTCCTGCCCCTGCTAAATAGATGTAATCTGGACCATCGTAAGCAAAGGCTGAAGATGGAAGTGGGTCTCCAGACCATCCATGAAACGCGGCAATCTGCTGGCTGAGCACTGGCTCAGGAGTAGGTTGCCTTTGTTTTTTGTTGATGCTGCTTTTCCTGCCTTGCATAAGTTTTTCTTATCCATTATATAAACGCCCTATGGAATTTATTGATAGAGCAATTGGGATGCTGGGAGACACAGGTCTTGCTGGTGAAATTAAGGCCATTCATGATTTTTATAACGCAGTCCAGCCGGATTTTGATCGTTACAATCGAGAACTTGGCGTATGTTGCGAGGAAGGCTGTGGTGAGTGCTGCGCGCATTTCATTCCTGACATAACGACATCTGAAGCCCTTATCATTGCTTTGCAAGTGCTTTTTGGTCCGGGTAAGAGCTTTCTGCAGGAAAGGCTGCTTGATGTACCCATGACCAATATAGTCTGTCCATTTTATGATCCTTGGAATATGCAGCATTGTAAGATCTATTCATCCAGGCCTCTTGTATGCAGGATGTTCTATTCCTGCCCCACCTCTGATAAGACAGGTTCTCTGGCTATGTGCAGATGCCATTTTGCTGAAAAGCGAGGGACTGCTTGTGTTGAAGTTAAAGCTATTTCCACATCTGCTTTTCGCCCTATGAATGAGTATGGGGCAATGCTGGCGACACTTCCTGGTAATTCTTCCACAACTGAATTGCTGCCATCAGCAGTTCGTAAGGCAATTGACCGTATAGGCTATGCGATGAATCTGCTTTTTCCAGATGCAGAGGTGTTCACTGAAGAGAATCAGGGAGCTTAGTCACATCAATCCATGCTGAGAAGTCCGAGGTTTTCTCAAGTTCGTCGATAGTGAGTTTTATCGCGCTGTTTCTGGTGCCTGCTGCGGGGTACACATAGTCAAAACGTTTGAGTGATTCATCCAGATATACCTTTACGCCTTCCTTGAGGGCGAATGGGCAGACACCTCCGACAGGGTGGCCTGTGAGGTTCTCAACTTCATCCGATCCGATCATTTTCGCTTTTTCGTGGAATGTGTCTTTGAATTTCCTGTTGTCAATCTTCTCATCCCCGGCAGCCACGATGACAATAGGTCCTGAAGAGAGGAGAAACGACATAGTCTTGGCGATCCTTCCTTCTTCCGTGCCGAGATCCGCTGCCGCTTCCTTCACTGTCGCGCTTGACTGATCGAAAAGGATTATATCCTTGTCCTTGCCATATTTTCCCAGATATTCCCTGACATTTTCGAGTGACATGGCCAGGATTTTACTTTGTTGTCCCGTTTTTTTCCATATTTCACATAGGGTGGGTCAAAATGGCCCGTCTTTGAGGCAGTGGTTCGTCACTGTGGGCAGTTTGACCGTTTGTCACAACGGGCATGGCAGAGGATGAAATTTGGTAATTTGTTATAATTAAATGAATTATAAAAGTTGGCACGGTGTTTGCATTTATGTTTGTGTTCCAGATGGAACATTGAAATAGATGATATAAGGAGGCCTTAAGATGGCAAACGATGTAACTAGATATAATGACAGGAGTGCAAGAAGGGATCTTTCCCTCTTCGATGATTTCTTTGATTCGATGCTCGGAGCATGGGATAACTACTCATCAAGAGTACCTGCAGTAGATGTTGAGGAAACGCCGGAGCAGTTCATCATAAAGGCTGAGATGCCTGGATTCAATGAGAACAATGTGAAGATCACTGTTGATAAGCATGTTCTTCATATCGCAGGAGAGGTCAATGAGACTGAAAATGAGAAGGATGGCAGGAAATACCTGATCAGAGAACGCAGGCATTCTTCCTTCGAAAGGTCTTTCAGCCTTCCTGAAGGACTTGATGAATCGAAGATTGAGGCTTCGTTCGAGAACGGTATCCTTACTGTAACGCTGCCGAAGACACCGGAGGAGCAGCCGAGGAAGATTGAGGTGAAGATCGGTAAGTAACCGGTCAGATGGGCAGAGCCCGCAGAGGACCCTGCCCAATCCATGACAGATAGGAGAGAAGAGAAATGAGATACGTAGTAACCAGGACAGCAGCACCAAGGATTTCAGGATTCGACACATTCTTCAGCGATTTCTTCGGCGACACAGCTACAAGGAAGATTCCGCCTGTTGATATCTATGAGACAGAGAAAGAATATGTGATCGAAGCCGAGATTGCCGGATACAGCGAGAAGGATGTCGAGGTGACCCTTAAAGATGGGGTTATCACAATATCATCGGAAGAGACCTGGAAAGAAAGGAGGGCAAGGGAGAAAGAGGAGAAGACTATGATTGTCTCCGAGATACGTCTTCCTGAGTTCTCCAGATCATTCAAGCTCCCGGAAGACTCTGATTACGAAAGAGTTGAAGCAGAGAGCCATGATGGTGTGCTTGCAATCAGGATTCCGCGTATCCGCAAGGCAGAACCGGGAAGAATCGAGATAAAGATCGGTAAGTAATCCAGGTTATCATATATATATATTGGAAGCCGGCAGTCCGTTCTGGATTCGCCGGTTTTTTCATTCCAGCAATTCTTTTCTCAATCAGAATAAGAGTACTGTCTTTTATCAGCGGCCTTCTTTTCGCTATACTCTCTTCTACGAGAGGTAGCTATGTACAGGATAGTCAGGAAAGAGCAGCTCTCCCAGGAAGTGTTCCTGATGGAGATTGAGGCTCCGATGATAGCCCGCGAAAGAAAGGCCGGGCAGTTCGTGATCGTTCAGAAGGGCGGAGACTTCAATGAGCGTATTCCGCTTACAATTGCCGATGCCGATCCTGCAAAGGGCACAATCACAATAGTATTCCAGCGCGTGGGAGCATCCACATTCCTGCTTGCGGAGCTTGAGGAAGGCGAGGCAATAGAGAATGTGCTTGGTCCCCTTGGCACTCCGACACATATAGAGAATTTCGGCAAGGTGGTATGCGTGGGAGGCGGCATCGGAGTTGCCCCGCTTTTCCCGATAGCTGAGGCCATGAAGGCCGCAGGCAATGATGTGCATATCATCATAGGTGCCAGGAACAAGGAGCTCATCATTGAAGAGGACAAGATGCGTTCAATCGATCCTGATCTCACAATAGTGACCGATGACGGATCATATGGGGAGAAAGGAGTCGTGACAGTCCCTCTTGAGCGCATGCTCAAAGAAGGGGATGTGAAGCATGTGGTAGCCATCGGTCCTGCCATCATGATGAAGTTCTGCACGAAGACGGCAGAAAGCTATGGTGTCCCCATCACTGTATCCCTCAATTCCATCATGATTGACGGTACAGGAATGTGCGGTGGCTGCCGTGTTGATATCGGGGGAGAGAGGAAGTTCGTCTGTGTTGACGGTCCTGAATTCGATGGTCATCTCGTAAACTGGGATAATCTGATGATGAGGCAGCGGACTTACAAGGCACAGGAAAAAG
>CASFLH010000046.1 GCA_949295505.1 uncultured Spirochaetales bacterium
ATTCTCTTCAGTTCTCTCCGTCGCTCGCTACGAACTCGGCTTCCTTTTCTTCTCTGCCTCGTAGTTCGTTTTGAATTGACAGAAGCCTACAAGCTTCTATTCTCTCTCTTTCCCTTCGCTCATGATCCAAAAAGCTCCCGGTCTTCCGGGTTGCCTGTCCAATCTAGCACCTCTCGCGCCCTCTGTCAAGCCTTCCCCGGCCTCCCGGCCTTCTTTTCTGCGCCTTCTCAGGCACCGAGGCTGTATTCTGCACGTTTCCCCTATCCTTGTAAACCCCTTTCTGCGCTTTTTCCGCATCTTTTTCTCTTCGCCCAGCGCATCTCCTTGCTCTCCTTTGACTTAATGTGTGAAAAATTTTTTCATGCATCACGATTCCACTTCGAAACGAGGAAATCAACATCACTTGCCAGCCTTATAATCGCATCATGAAGCTTCCTAGCCTTCTTCTCATTTGTCAGATCGATGCCGGCTGAGGCCCGCTCCATTCTGCTCACAATCCCTTCAAGCTCATTCCTGCTCTTCTCAAGCGTTGCAAAGGAGGAGCGAAGGTCCTGTGCTGTCTTCGCCTTCAGTGCCGTATCATCCTGAAGTGGAATGGCATCTAAGAGAAGGTCAAAGCGCTCATACAGCTTCGGCGCATAGGCATGGAAGCCATATTCATTCTTGAGCTTTGATGCGAAATACTGGGATACATTATCCTCGCCATGAACCACGAAGACAGCTTCCGGCTTGCGTTCATATGCTCCGATCCATTTTTCCAAACCCTTCTGATCCGCATGCCCCGATGTGCCTTCCAGAACCTCTATCCTTGCATTGACTGCAATCTGCTCACCGAAAAGCGTCACATGGTCAGTGCCATCAACAAGAGATCGGCCGAGCGTTCCTTCTGCCTGGTATCCCACAAAGAGAATGGTGGACTCGCTCCGCCAAAGGTTGTGCTTGAGATGGTGTCTGATTCTTCCCGCCTCGCACATGCCGGATGATGATATGATAACGGCGCTTTCCTTCCTGTCGTTCAGCGCCTTGGAATCCTCAACGTCAGTGATTGTCACAAGGGATGGGAACAGAATCGGATTGATTCCGCGCTTTATCATCTCACGGGCCTCATCATCAAAATAGTCATCTCTGAGACATGATGAGAATACATTGGTGGCCTTTACCGAAAGGGGGCTGTCGACAAACACAGGAATCTGGTAATCAAGGAGTTTCTTGTCCATGATTATCCTATACAGATAGAGAATCTCCTGCGTCCTCCCGACGGCAAATGACGGTATGACAAGATTGCCGCCTCGGCGGAAAGTGTCATCCGTGATGGCCGCAAGCTTCCTGGCCCTCTCAAGGAGCATCTCACTTTCATCCACATCAGGAACACCGTGCAGCCTGTCCCCGTATGTCGATTCCATAACAACGAAATCCGCCTGATGAAAATACTCCGGATCGCGGATCATCGGCTGATCGATATTCCCTATATCGCCGGAGAAGACAATCGTACGCTCTCCTCCCGGGACAGAAAGGTGGATCCGGGCAGAGGCTGAGCCCAGGAGATGCCCCGCATCGCAGAGCTCAAACCACATTGACGGGGAAAGCTCCACCTTCTCTCCGTACGCTACGGGACGGAAGAGCGCAAGAGCCGCTGCTACATCCTCAGCGTTATATAACGGCTCAACAGGCATCTCCCCGTGTCTCTTTCTCTTGCGGTTCTTCCATTCAGCCTCGCTTTCCTGGATATGTGCGGAATCCTCAAGCATGATCGAGCAGAGATCAGCCGTCGCTGCCGTGGAGAAAATCGGGCCCTGGTATCCCATCTTTGCCAGGAGAGGAAGTCTTCCGGAATGATCTATATGCGCATGCGTGAGCAATACCGCATCCACCATCGTAGGGGAAAAAGGAAGATCCTCGCCCATCTTCTTCTCGTCGCTTCCCTGTGGAAGCCCGAGATCAACAAGAAGGGAAAACCCTTCATGCTCAAGAAGAAACGAGGATCCTGTGACAGTGCGCGCAGCACCGAAGAATGTAAGCTCCATCTGTGCCTCCATCTGCTATTTTAGCATCCGAGAGGAAGATGAAGTGTGTTTTTCAGTCGAAGAAAAGCTGATAAACGTCTTCTCTGGTCTTTGCGGAGGAAAGCATCCTCGTGAAAAGCGTGGAGGAGCAGATCTTCGCGATTGAAGAGAGAATCTGTATATGATCGGCGGGATTCTCCTCAGGAGCAAGAACGAGGAAGAAAATCGTACTTGGCTTCTCACCACCGAAATCTATCGGCAGCCTTGACACGCCAATCATCACAGCGGCCTTCTTCAGCCCTTTTATCTTCGCGTGCGGGATTGCTATGCCATTCTCCATCGCAGTCGAGCCAAGGCTCTCGCGATCCATGATGAGCGATACGATGGAATCCTCCTCCGCGGGAGACAGACCATTATGTGAGGCATACAGTGAGACAAGCTCCTCGATAGCCTCCCTGCTGTTTTTTGCCGTCATCGGCACCTTGATGAGATCTTTATCAATTGCTTCGAGAAAAGCCATGTCACACCTCCTCAAACTGCTGCCAGATACTCTCGTCTGTATCGCGGACAACAACGACCGGGCAAGGAGAAGTCCTGAGCATCCTGTCGTTCTCGCTCGTCAGCTCATCACGCCTTGAGCGTATCGCATTGACCGATCCGAGCACAAGCAGGTCAATACCATTGTTCTTGATATACGAGACAATCTCCTTATGCGGAGACCCTTCTATGGCTGCTGTCGTGATCGCGACATCCTTGGAAGCTGCAAGACGCTCGGCGTGCCTGATATGGCGTCCGGCATCTTTTTTGAGATCATCAAGGAATTCTGTCTTTTCCTTATCCACGAAGATCCTTGAACGCACGAGATCGCTCAGAGCCTTCGTGTTCACGACATATACAGCATGAAGGCTTGCCTTGCTGGAAGCAGCAAGAAGGATGGCATACATCGCTGCAGTCATTGACCCCTCGCTTCCATCCAGATAGACGAGAATACTCTTGTATGGAGCCTTGCTCATCCTCTACTACCCTCCTTTTCCATTCTGTTCTTGACGGTCTTCATCTGAATCATACTCTCCCTCTCAGCCTCCTCAATGCGCCCTGTAAGATAGCGCACCGTAGCCTCCCTGTCAGGAATAACAAGCTTCTCCAGCGAATTGACCTTCCTTATCGTCTTCCTCACTTCCCTTGCCAGACGCATGATGGAGACCTTGAGCTCAGACATCTGCCCCATCAGGGACAACGCCTCCCGGTAACGGCTGACAGCAACCTCTGCGAGCATACTCGTCCCCTCGGGAGAGAAGAACGGACCCGCGCCTGCGAATTCAGTCGTTACCTTCGGGAGCTCAACGCCCATGACCTTCCGCGATCCCAGGGAAATCGATGATGTGATATTCACAGCCCCCGCAAGGTTCGCAACCTTCAACCGTCCCATGTGCATGATGGCATCCTCGAGCGCGGAAGATGCCTCGCTGAGAGCCTTCTCCACCCTGTTCTGGTAGTCAACAGCCTGGTCAACAAGGGTCAGGAGCTCTGACACAAGAATCGATCTCTTCTGGTCAAGCAGATCATAACCGGTCCTTGAAAACGAGAGTTCATCCTTGATCCTCATCAGATTGCTTCTGGTAGGCGCTATGTTCGTGTTCATCGCATCAGCCCTTATAATGCTCCTCGATCTCATCGTCAGTCAGGCGCTGCAGCTCCTCTGCGGGGAGGATGGAGAGTGCCTGCCATCCGAGGTCGAGAGTCTCCTCTATCGATCGGTCCTCATCAAAGCGCTGTCCAACGAACTTCTTCTCGAAGAAATCGCCGAACTCCATATACTTGTGATCAAGCTCTGTCAGCTCCTCCTCGCCAATGACGGAGGCAAGGTTCCTGACCTCCTGCACATGGGAGTATGAAGCGAACAGCTGGTTCGAAAGATGCGGATGATCTGCACGCGTCATTCCGTCCCCGATACCATCCTTCATCAGACGTGAAAGGGACGAAAGACAGTTGATAGGTGGATAGATACCGCGCCCATGCATATCGCGATCGAAGACGATCTGACCTTCCGTGATATATCCGGTGAGGTCAGGGATCGGATGACTTATATCATCATTCGGCATCGTCAGGATCGGCAGCTGCGTGATGGAGCCGCTCTTCCCCTGGATTTTCCCGGAGCGCTCATAAATCTCCGCGAGATTCGAATAGAGATATCCCGGATAACCCTTCCTTGACGGAATCTCTCCGCGCTGTGTGGAAATCTCCCTCAGCGATTCGCAGTAGTTCGTCATATCCGTCATGATGACAAGCACCTGCTTACCCTTGTCAAACGCAAGGTGCTCAGCAAGCGTGAGCGCTGTACGCGGCGTGATCGTCCTCTCCAGTGATGGATCATCTGCAAGGGAGAGGAACATGGCAACGTTATCCAGAACGCCCGTCTCCTCGAAAGAGTCAATGAAGTATTTAGCGACATCGTATTTGACACCCATGGCGGCAAAGACAATGGCGAAATCACTCTTGCCGCCACGGACCTTTGCCTGGCGAACAATCTGAGCCGCAAGCTGGTTATGCTCCATGCCGTTGCCGGAGAAGATCGGCAGCTTCTGGCCCTGGATGAGCGTCATCATGCCGTCAATCACCGAAATGCCTGTCTGGATGAAGTCGCGCGGATACTCGCGCGCTGTAGGATTCATCGGAACACCATTGACATCTCTCTCATCTTCAGATGCCGGCACCGCAGCGCCATCCCGGCTCTTGCCAAGCCCGTTCATGACGCGTCCCAGCATCTTCTCCGACACGCCAAGCGTCAGAGGCTCACCGAGAAAATGCATCTTCGTGTCTGGCAGGTTGAGGCCGTCGGTTCCTTCGAAGCACTGCACACAGACAGCGTCATCGGATGTATCGAGGACCTGACCGGAACGGACGCTTCCATCCGGTGCGATGATCTCAACAAGCTCATTGTATCCTACCGGATGGGTATGCCTCATATATACAAGCGGCCCGTCGATGCGGGATGCGCCTGAATACTCCCTTCCGGAAAGAAGGGATCTATCGGTTTCCTTCAGAAGGGTTTCACTGTTCATCATATATGCTCCCGAGCTGCATCATCGAGCGCTCGAGCTTAAGCTCAAGCTTGTCGATATCATCAGTATGATCATTGGAGACGCTGAAACGCATCTTCGTAATATCCTGCACGACCTGCAGGCGGCGGATCTTCACAAGCGGAACGCCCTTCTGGATAGCCTCCGATCCAAGCTCATAGTAGCGAAGTATTATCGCCAGCATCTTCGTCTGCTTGTCTATCGAGCAGTAGCGATCGATTTCATCAAACGCATTCTGCTGGAGGAAAGCGGTCTTGAAGAGCGCGCATACCTCGAGAATGAAGTTCTGCGAGTCCGGAAGAGCATCGGGACCGACAAGCTTGACAATCTGCTGCAGTCTCACTTCCTTCTGAAGGAGCTCCATGATCTTCTGCCTGTTCTCATACCACTTGCCCTGGCTCTGGCTATCCCACCAGCCCCGCACCTCATCCGTGTACTCTGAGTAGCTGTCAAGCCATGAGATCGCAGGATAATGCCTGGCTGATGCAAGAGAACGGTCCAGTCCCCAGAACGCGCGCACGAAGCGCTTCGTATGGGAAGTGACAGGCTCCGAGAAATCTCCGCCAGGAGGCGATACGGCACCGATTACGGAGACTGATCCCTCGCTGCCGCCAAGCGTCTTCATATGGCCAGCCCTCTCATAGAACTGAGCGATGCGCGTAGGAAGATATGCGGGGAAGCCTTCCTCTGCCGGCATCTCCTCCATTCTGCCGGAAAGCTCCCTCAGAGCCTCTGCCCAGCGCGATGTGGAATCAGCCATGATAGCGACATTGTAACCCATGTCGCGGTAATACTCCGCCATGGTGATTCCCGTATAAATGGAAGCCTCACGTGCAGATACAGGCATGTTGGATGTATTGGCGATGAGAATCGTGCGCTGCATGAGGGAAAGTCCTGTACGTGGATCCGTAAGATGAGGGAATTCACGGAGAACATCCGTCATCTCATTGCCTCGCTCCCCGCAGCCGATATACACGATGATATCAGCATCGCACCACTGAGCTATAGAGTGCTGTGTCATCGTCTTGCCTGTTCCGAATCCGCCGGGGATTGCGACAGTACCGCCTTTTGAAAGCGGGAAAAGCGTATCGATGACACGAAGTCCCGTGACCAGCGGCACGCGGAGATCTGCGTGATCGGCAATGGGGCGAGGAACCCTGATCGGCCAGTACTGCAGCATGGAGACAGATGTTGTCACACCCTTATCCGAAGAGACAAGCGCAATCTGATCAGAGACCTTATAGTCCCCTTCCGATACAATGCTGACAACGGTAAGGTCACCCTCAACCGTTGGCGGAATCATGACGCGGTGCTCCACTCTCTCGGTTTCCTGCACCGTGCCGATTACTGAGCCTTTATGGATATGATCGCCCACGCTTACAGAAGGCACGAAGTGCCAGAGCTTATCATGATCGACCGCTGAAGCGGCGATGCCCTTGCCGATAAAATCACCGGAGAGCTTCCTCAGTTCCTCAAGCGGACGCTGGATTCCATCATAAATGTTCCCGATCAGACCTGGAGCCAGCTCTGCAGAGAGGCTCATACCGGATCCATATATGTTATCCCCCGGCTTTATTCCGGTGGCATCCTCATATACCTGGATTGTTGCCTCGCCTTCCCGGAGTTTCACGATTTCCCCGACAATGCCGAGATCGCTGACATGGACCAGCTCCATCATCTGCGCATCCGTGATGCCGGATGCCGTGAGAACAGGCCCATTGACACGCTTAACCTTACCTACTATTCTGCCTTGCATTTTCTTCCTGAACTATCTTCCTGATGTCCCTTGAGTATCGTCTCATGCGGACATCAAGCTGGTTGTTGTAAGAGACTTTGCCATCCATACTGGAGAGCACTACCCCAGCGCCTGAAAGACGCTCCGTATCGAGCGTAAGCGATACAGATGCCCCGGTCTCCTTCCTGACAAGCTGTTCTGCCTCACGGAGCATGTCGACGGTGACAGGTGTCTTTTCCGAGAAAGAGACACGTGCCTCCTTCCTGTCAAGACCGATTGCGGCTTCTGCGATCCATGAGACAAGA
This sequence comes from uncultured Spirochaetales bacterium, assembly GCA_949295505.1. Lineage (GTDB taxonomy): Bacteria > Spirochaetota > Spirochaetia > Sphaerochaetales > Sphaerochaetaceae > Ornithospirochaeta. The sequence goes on from CASFLH010000046.1 coordinate 7,124, forward strand.
ACCGATGAGAAGGACGGTGACGCAATCTTCTCCTGAAGACGCTTGTCGACCTCTTCCATCACATCCTTGTAGACAGTATCCAGGCCCTTGAGCTCTGAAAGCCTGTCTATGCCCCGCCTCGCGCTCTCTTCCCTCGCCTGGATCTGCTCCAGACGCACAGAGTAGCTGCGCTTTTCCATCTCCGCTTCACGGACAGCTTTCTCCCGTGCCTCGGCGATGATGGCTTCCGCCTCTTTCTCAGAGGCAGCGATTGTCTCCTTCGCCCTTTCTTCCGCTTCCGAGAGTATACCCTGGATCAGCGGATTGTCATCTGCCATCATATCGAAACTCCTATCGCTTCGTTAACGAGTTCCCTGAGATCAGTCCCGCCTTTGCTACTGCGGGACGGAATCTCAACCACGAGAGGAAAACTCATCGTAAAAAGATACCTATCGACAGTCTCCCGGATAGCGGAGGCACATTCATCCGTAATGATGATGACACCATGTTCCTTGTCCTCTGTCGCTTTGCTCCAGGCCGCCTTCACATCTTCTTCCGATGAGCAGGCAATCCCGGAAACACCGACGAGGGAGAAGCCAAGAACGGTATCCTCGTCCCCGATAACGAAGTATTCCATCTCAGATCTTTCCCAGGATCATCAGAGCCGTGATGAAGCCGAAGACAACGAGACCTTCTGCGAGAGCGATGAAGATAAGCGCGTTTGTGGCGATTTCCGGCTTTTCGGAGATAGCGCCCATAGCTGCAGATCCAACGTGGGAAATAGCCATTCCTGCACCGAGAGCACCGAAACCGAATGCAAGAGCAGCTGCGATGCAGACCCAGGCAAGATTGTAGTCAACAGCCTCCACGTCTTCTGCAGCGGCTGCGAGAGACGGTGTGAAGACAAATGCTGTAGCGACAAGCACTGCCACTGTGAGAACAAACGAAAGGTGAACCTTTCTCCTGAATGCGTATGCGGTCATATCATGACCCTCCCTTAAATTCTCAGTCAGCCGAGGCTCTGCTTCTGAGTCCGACTGGCTCAAAAGCCATACCATGGCCGGTAAAATACTTAGTAAAGAACTCGTAATAGTTGAGACGCAGCGACTGGATTCCCGCCGAGAGTCCCTCCAATACGATGACAAGCGCGTTTCCGAGGAGCATTATGAGTATCTGGGCAATGATGTTGCCGGGCATCTCGGCCATCTGATAGAAAGCCGACATAAGCGAAGCGTGCGCGATACCCAGACCAGCGACTCTCATGAATGAGAGCGTGTTCGAAAGCAGCCCGGAGAAGATCTCAAGCACTTCCACAAGGAAATCCATTACGGTGTCGATGACAACGCGGCCAATGCTCTCCTTCTCGCCCTTCCTGGCCTTGAGGACTGCGCCAAGCGGCCCTTTGATCACAATCAGAGCCAGACATGACACAAGGACAGGCGCGAAGAATGGAGCTGACGGGAACGTGCTGTAGCCTGAAGCGACAAAGCCCCATGCGAACCAGATTCCCAGTGCGTACATGACACCGCCAACAATGCCGTTCTTGTCAAAAACAAGCTCAAAGAAGCGTTTCTTCCTGAAAAGGTTTATCCAGTTGAGTATCAGGCCAAGATAAATCACGACAATGCCGAATTTGATCGTTATGCCGAGAATGTCGTAGATATCCTGGATAAGACCATCTACAGGCTCTCCCTCCACTACGGCATCAAACGGGAACCAGAGCGGAGGCAGCAGCTCGAAACCGAAGCAGGAGCCGAAGAGAAGTCCTCCGATCATCGAGGCCGGTCCAAGGAAGATGAGAAGCGAGCACAGATACCTTGAGATAAGCCCATCCTTCTTCGAAGGGTTCTTCTTATAGATCCAGCTGCCGATAAGACCTGCAAGAAGCAGGATGAATCCCTGCCCGAGATCCGCGAACATCAGCGCGAACATGCACAGGTATGCGACAGCCGTGAATGGTGTCGGGTTGATCGAGCCATACTCAGGGATGCTGTAATTGTTCACCATGCGCTCGAAAGGCTTCAGGATCTTAGGGCTTGTCATCTCCACAGGGACTTCCTCGCGCGGAACCTCGTCCGCATCCGTCCATTCGATGATGCAGCGTCCTGATGTCACACGGGAAAGAAGCGCAGAGATATCATCGGAGTACTCTGCGGGAACCCAACCGGAGAAAAGCGTCGTGTTGCGCGTATAGGAGAAATATGACTCAACATGCTCACAGAGCTCATGCACACGCACATTCGTCCATATGGCAATGAGATCTGAAGAGACCTTCCTGATTCTCTCCTTTGCTTCCTCAGAAAGCTTCTGCAGCTCGAGACGGAATGCCTCGGTCCTGGCCTTTGCTTCCCCGATTGCCTCGCTCATCGCGCTCTTCTGCGCCTCGCTGTCAGTGGATTCCGTCCAGCCGAACTTGTCCATGACGTCCGTAACGCGCGCTGAATCGCGGCGCAGCGTGAGGGATATGAAAGGCTTGGAGGCGAAAAGGAAGACGCCCCCGATCTGATCCAGACGCTGAAGAAGATCATCGGATGAACCATGAGTCGTGACACCGACGCGGAGGTCGAGGTAATCATCCTTCTTCTCCGCACTGTAGCGGATAATCTCCTCAAGGGCGTTTATATCCTGGTTTATGACCTTCTGACGATCCCTTACTGTCTGAAGCGACAGAGAGAGCCTGTCGAGAGTCCTTCTGTATGTCTCCATATCAAGTGGCGGCAAGCTTTCAAGCAGCCCGCTCTCAAGTTCCGGGATCTGTACCCCGCCTTCTTTCAGCAGCGTCTCCACTCTGATACGCATATCCGTGAGGACCGCCTTGGAAACAGATGACGAGTGCTCTGAAAGCTTTGCCATCTTCTCTGCGGGGAGGGATCCTATATGAACGAACTCCATTACCCCCTTTTCCAGCAGAGCCTTAACGACGCTGTCCTTGTCACTCTCCATGACGACAGCCGTCAGCATCCTCATCTTATGAGTGAACATGCTCATAATCCTAATCCCTCCCTGATCTTCTCCTCACTGCGGCCATAGTACTTCCCTGAAAGGATTGCACGGAGGATCCCATCCTCCTGCATGCAGAGGAAGAAGTAAGCGAGAACGACCCCGATGCTGAACGGATCGCCCTGCAGAATCCTCCTGTATGCCTTCTTCCTCCTGTCTCCGAGATAAGCCTCGATGAGCACGATCTCTCTGTTGTTCTCCTCCACGGTCGTCAGATCATCAGCTGTACGCCTGATACTCGCGATCTCCTCCGAGATCTGCGGATAATGATGGCGCACAATCGAGGAAAGCACAGCCATCGGATCATCCGATGAAAGCGCCCCCGTCCTCTCTGCTTCTTCCGCGATGTATCCCATGGGGATCATTACCTTCTTAAGTTCCTGCGGCTCCAGATGGTAGGAATAGCTGTAACGGGTAAGCATGAGGATATTCTTGAGATCCACATCCACGCTGTATATCGCCTCAGCTGTCTTCCTGTCCGTGCCGTCAAGCTTCCTTATTCCCTCATCAAGATGCCTGAACCACATATGATCCAAAGCAATCTCCAGAGGGAAAAGCCCCTCGGAAGCAAGCTTCTCCATCGAAAAGGAATCGAGCACCTCTTCATAAGGCGTACCACGGAACGCATGGACAAGCTCCTGATAAGTCACTGCGTTCACAGCACCGTCATAATCGATTCTGTGGACGATTACGCCTTTATAGAGATAAGCCGACCTGTACGCGATGACATGATGACGGATCACATCCGAGTACCAGAGCCTGATCACGTTCTTGACGTTATCTACCTCAATCTTCTCAAGAAGAACGGAGACAAAGGCTGCAGGCAGGGACGGAAGATAGCCCTCCACCTCACGATAGAGCGCAATCTCATCCTCAAGCATCTGAAGCTCCACCTGCTGCAGGTCACCTGTGCTGCGATAGACTTCCAGGAGATCTGAATGGCGGCTGCCTTCAAGCTTTGCGAATGCTTCTGGCAGGGATGGCGATTTGATCATCTCATCAAAGAGAGACATGTCATGCATGATGCCTATCCTTGCCCGCAGTTTCGCGTTGATGAAAGCGTAGTCAGAAACCCTGCTCATCTCTCCGAAAACTCCGTGGTGCAGATACGGCCAATAATCCTCGATGCGGCTCTTTCAAGCACCGCTGGATCAACTGTATTCTCCGCACCTTCTATTCTCTCTCTTTCCTCTTCGTATTCCGCAAGATGCTTTGTAAGAAGCTCCTCTGCGCTCTCGACATCAGCCTTTCCGCGTTCCCGCACAGCCTCAACTGCCTCGGACACGATCCTCGCGGCTTCGTCATGCGCTTTGGAGATTATCTCCCTCGCCTGCTTCTCTGCATCCTCGATGATTTTCGCTGCCTTATCCTCTACTGAGAGGATATCATCAATAACTTCACTCTGCATCAATAGACGCTCCGTCTCCTGCACTCTACAGCTTTTGCCGGAAAACGTCAAAACTCTGCAGAGTTTGACACAGGAGCGGTGATGTGTTAATGTACCCGACGTACTTCGGGCAATAGCGCAGGGGTTTAGCGTACAAGTCTGGGGGACTTGGGGTCGGCGGTTCAAATCCGCCTTGCCCGACGAAGTAAGGCCTTGTTCCTTTGCGGAATGAGGCTTTTTTCATCTGAAGGAGGGTACAATGGAAATCGTAATCGCAGGAAGCCCGAGAAAGGGAATGTATTCCGACAGGCTCGCTGAGGCGTATGCAGGGCTGACAGGAGCAGAGATCATCTATGCGCGCAGTGTCAGCGTCAATCCTTGCCATGGCTGTGGATGGTGCAGGAGCAAGGGAGAAGGCAGATGCGTGCAGAAGGACGATATGCCGGAAATCCTCGAGAAAGTCAGAAAAGCTGACCGTATAGCTATCTTCTCCCCCATTTACTGGTGGCAGCTTACAGCGCAGACAAAGCTCATCATCGACAGGCTCTATGCCATGAGCGAGGAGGACTGGAAGGGAAAGGCACTGACATTCGTTGTCAATGGAGCGGCGGAGGATGATGACAGGGAATTTGATATCCTCAGAGAGCAGTTTGCGGAGATGACAGGTTTCCTAGGGACCGGGTACCGCTTCCTCGGAGTCGGCACCACTGATGACAAGGCTTTCGAAAATGCCTTGATGAAAGTCAAGGAACTTGCACTAAAATGATAGTTTTACCAATTATTTGAATACTGGTTTTATATATTTCAAATACGTTTAGAATATAAAAGCTCCTGATTCCGGTATCAGCCAGTCTCAGGAGCTTTTCTCTATTTTTTTATCAGACAGCGCTTTCGGCGAATGACCTTATCTGCGAGGCATTTGCGATAACTGTGGCAATACCATCGGTGAAGGATACAAGCGTCGGAGCCTGCTGGATGTTATACTGTCTGCAGAGCTCTGGATTCTCCTCCGCGTCGATGATCCGGTACTTCAGTCCGGCCTTGTCAAGCGCGGCCTTGGCGATGCGGCAGTTAGGACATGTCTTCGTTGTGAAGAGCAGCATCTCTCCATCGTTGCCGACAACGGAATAGCACTCATCATCATGCTTCGGGCTCTGCGGGTTCAGCGGACCCTTGTGAGTGAGATGGGAGTGAGGCACGTCATAGGTCTTTCTTTCCTTGAACTCCTCAGCCTTGCCGACATTCCAGTTCTGTACAGGACGATAATATCCTGTAATCCTGGAGTACACCTCTGTCGGCCTGCCGCAATGCGGACACTTGTATACCTCCCCTGCGATATACCCATGATCCGAGCACACGGAGTATGTCGGGCTGAGCGTATAATACGGAAGCTCATAGTTCTCCGCGATTGTGCGCACGAGGCTCATAGCACTCTTCCAGTCAGGCATCTTCTCTCCGAGGAACGCGTGGAAAACCGTTCCGGATGTATAGAGCGTCTGCAGCCTGTCCTGAACATCGAGCGCGGAGAAGATGTCATCGGTGTATCCTACCGGGAGATGCGACGAGTTGGTGTAGTACGGCGCATTGTCATCAGCTGAGGCTGTGATGATATCTGGGAACTGCTCGACATCATGCTTTGCAAGTCTGTAAGATGTCGACTCAGCCGGAGTGGCCTCAAGATTGTAAAGGTCGCCATACTGCTCCTGGTAATCAGAGAGCCTCTCCCTCATGTGGTTGAGAACCTCTACAGCGAAATCCTGCGCTCTCTTGTCACCGAGATTGACACCCAGCCACGAAGCGTTGAGACATGCTTCGTTCATGCCGACAAGGCCGATTGTGGAGAAGTGGTTGTCAAAAGAGCCAAGGTATCTCTTCGTATACGGATAGAGTCCCTCATCAAGCAGCCTTGTGATGACTGTCCTCTTCACCTTGAGCGACCTGGCAGAGATGTCCATGATCCTGTCGAGGCGCTTGTAGAAGTCATCCTTGTCCTTTGCCTGATATGCGATGCGCGGCAGGTTCACAGTGACGACGCCGACAGAACCCGTGCTCTCTCCTGAACCGAAGAAGCCACCGGATTTCTTCCTGAGCTCTCTCAGGTCAAGGCGGAGACGGCAGCACATGGACCTGACATCATTCGGAGACATATCGGAATTGATATAGTTTGAGAAGTACGGAGTACCGTATTTCGCTGTCATCTCGAAAAGAAGCCTGTTGTTCTCATTGTCAGACCAGTCGAAATCCCTTGTGATTGAATATGTCGGGATCGGATACTGGAATCCCCTTCCCTCAGCATCGCCTTCGATCATGATTTCGATGAAAGCCTTGTTGACCATATCCATCTCTTTCTGGCAGTCGCCATAGGTGAAATCCTGGTCCTTTCCGCCGACAATCGCAGGAACGTTCTTCAGGTCTGCCGGGCATACCCAGTCAAGCGTGATGTTCGAGAAAGGCGCCTGAGTGCCCCAGCGGGAAGGCGTGTTCACACCATAGACAAAGGACTCAATGGACTTCTTGACCTCATCATATGAGAGGTTGTCCTTCTTAACGAACGGGGCAAGGTAGGTGTCAAATGAGCTGAAAGCCTGAGCGCCAGCCCACTCGTTCTGCAGGATGCCAAGGAAGTTGACCATCTGGTTGCAGAGCGTCGCAAGATGCGATGCGGGAGAAGATGTGATCTTGCCTGGAATGCCGCCAAGGCCTTCCTGTATCAGCTGCTTGATGGACCAGCCGGCACAGTAGCCTGTAAGCATCGAAAGGTCATGGATGTGGATATCGCAGTTGCGATGAGCGTTCGCGATCTCATCATCATAGATCTCGGAAAGCCAGTAATTGGCGGTGATAGCACCACTGTTTGAGAGGATAAGCCCTCCGACGGAATAAGTGACGGTGCTGTTCTCCTTCACTCTCCAGTCATTGAGATGGAGGTAGTTATCGACAATCTTCTTGTAATCAAGGACCGTCGACTTCATGTTCCTCATCTTCTCTCTCTGGCGGCGATAGAGGATGTAGCTCTTCGCAACATCACCGTAGCCAGCTTCGCCAAGAACCTTCTCCACCGAATCCTGGATATCCTCAACGCTGATTTTGCCATCCTCGACTTTCGATGCGAAATCCGCCGTAACCTTGAGCGAGATGAAATCAATGACATTGTCATCAAAAGGCTTCTCGATTGAATCGAAGGCCTTCTTGATCGCATTCGAGATCTTCTGGAGATCGAACGCCACGGTCTTTCCGTCTCTTTTGACTACCTGATACACGTAAACTACCTCTGTTTAAGAACGGAATACCCGGACAAACCGGAATATTTTGCGTAAAAAATATTTCAGATCGCGAGAATCTGAAAAACCATCTTCATGCATGGGATGCCAGCCGGGATCATTCTCTGCATGCAGAATACCTGTTCCAGGCTCTCATCGTTATGCAATATTAGCATGGGATCATGAAAGATGCAACTAAAACCACAACAGAAAGTGTTATACAACTTTAATTGCACTATATATAGCGTACTTAACGATCGCGTAATGATACATTTCCTATAGTTTTTCTTAGTATCCTTATATATCTTTCCATTTCCTCCTGAGAAGGAGCTGTGAAAATAGGATTGATGATATCTCCTCTGTCACTATAGGTTTGCAGGAAATAATTGCGGCATCCGGCACACATCCTGCCGATTTCCTCAAAATCCTTGTCATTATGCAGCTCATGCACAACCGTAGTGCGGAATTCATAAGGGACCCGGTCCTCCATGAGGAAGGAAATGCTCTCCTCTATCAGTGCGGTGTACAGGTGTTCTATGCCTGCGGTGGCTGCATAGGAGGTGAGGCTGTTCTTCACATCCATGGCGACATAATCGGCATAACCGCCTTCGACGGCTTTCCTGAGAACATCAGGACGGTAGCCATTGGTATCAAGCTTCACGGCATATCCAAGATCCTTGATGCGCGCCATGTACTCAAGGAGATCCGCGTGCACTGTCGGCTCACCGCCTGTCATGACAACACCTTCCAGCATGCCTTTCCTTTTCCTCAGATACGAGAAGATCTCATCATCATCGATGGCAGGCTCGGAAGATGGATGCAGCACAAGCGATGCATTCTGGCAGAAAGGACAGCGGAAATTGCAGGCTCCCGTGAAAAGTATCGCGGCAACCTTCCCAGGATAATCTACAAGCGTCATCTTCTGCAGACCATGGATTACCATAAAACCTCCTCTCAGCAGCCGGCTTCCCGCCTGTTCTTTATTCTTCCTCAAATGCCCTGATTATGAAATCAGGGATAAGCGCAGGGCGCTTTGTTGCGGCAGAGACGAAAGCCAGTCCCACTCTGATATCAGCAAGCACCTCGCCTCCACGCATCACAGTCTGCCTTGCGGTGCATGAAAGCCGCCGCATCTCGGAAATTGATGTACGGACCGTAATCTCATCATCCAGATACCCCGGCTTCTGATACTCGATACTGATTGACCTGACAAGGATAAGGATGCCGTCATCCCCTTCTGCAAGCTCTGACTGTGACTTATCCGGCACCATCTCTCGAAGCATCTCCGTTCTGGCGTGCTCTGCCCAGTCGATATAAGCGGCATGGTACGCGATCCCGCCGGCATCGGTGTCGGAGAAATAGACGCGTGTCTTATAAATGAACTCCTTCATACACCCTCCCCCAGCGCCTTAAGGAACGCGTCTGGAACGGGAACAGGATGCTTTGTAGACTTGTTTATGAAAGCTGCCTTGACTTTCAGGTCAGCCAATGTCTCCCCATCCCTTGTTATCTTCTGGCAGATAATGCATGAAAAACGCTGGATGCGCGAGACAGACGTGATAATCTCAATCTCGTCATCAAGGTGCGCAGGCATCCTGTAGTGGATGTCGATTGATTTAATGACCGTAAGGAGCCCGTCATCAGAAAGCACGGACTGTGGCAATTCTGGAACAGCTTCCCTCAGCATCTCCGTCCTGCCGTGTTCCGCCCAGTCGAAATAGCTTCGGTGGTAGGCTATCCCACCGGCATCGGTGTCGGAGAAATAAACCCTCGCACGCAATCTGAATTCCCTCATTTTCGATTCTTCCTGTCCTTGTCCTTTGCCTGCCGCTCCTGCGAGATGCGGAAGAAGTCGGCCATGGTGCCTCCCCCGAAATCGCTGGAGGTATGGCGCTGAGGCTGCGGGCGGCGCTGGTCATCCATCGTCCTGTCCCTCTTATAAGCCTTCTTCGATTCCCTTACGACTACGGTCTTGGTCTCATAGACCGATTTCGGAACCCGCACGGAGCTTTTCTTATTGAGAACAACCTTCACCTTCTCACCAGGTATCTGCGATATCTTCTTGACAGCAGCAGCACCTGTATCGACCTTGACGCGGATCTCCTTCTCCTCATACTGGCAGGAAAGGCGCTGGCATATGTAGTGCACGGAGCCATCAGGATCACTGGCTTTCATCATCTCCGATCCGCAGAAAGGACACTTCTTCGAGTCCTTGAAGACTGGAGCGAAGACCTTGTCGCTGCGCTCGACTTCCTTTACGAGATCTGCAGCCATCTTCTTGATGTCACGGATGAAGAGCTCTGGATCCTCCTTGCCTTTCGCAATCTTCTCAAGCCGCCCTTCCCAGACACCGGTAAGCTCCGGGGAGCGCAGGACTTCCGGAGCGAGACGCACGACCTCACGCCCCTTTGCAGTCGGCACGAAGTACTTGCCATCGCGCTCGACATATCTGTTCTGCACAAGCTTCTCAATCATGTCAGCCCTGGTGGCAGGTGTTCCGAGACCATTGCCGAGATTTGCCTTCAGCTTATCATCATCGACAAAGCGTCCGGCATGCTCCATTGCGGAAAGAAGCGTTGCATCGGTATATCTTTCCGGAGGTGTCGTGACATTCTTCCGGACCTTAACAGACGAGAGCGTGACCTCATCCCCTTCCTTCATCTGCGTGAGTATGAAGCTGTTCTCCGTATCCTCTGTGACAGCCGATGCGCTCTTGATGCCGGCACTCTCCGCAACCGAGCGGTATCCCTTGCGCGAAGGGATTGTCAGCCTTGTCCTGAAGGACCTGCCGTCCACATCGACAGTGCAGACCGTGGTCCTGTACTGATAATCCTCTCCAATCGCTTCCAGGAAGCGCAGAGCGATAAGCTGCCATAGCTTTGCCTCATCGGAAGAGAGTTTGTCGAGGTGGACTTTTTCCTCAGTCGGGATGATTGCATGGTGATCGGAGACAAGGCTGTTGTTGACGAAGCGCGGATTATCCTTCCTGAATCCATTCATGAGATACTCGTCCGTCTGCCTGGAGAAGATCGTCTCCGAGAGGGCCCTGATGCGATCAGGGAGCGTCGGCACGATGTCCTCCGTGATGTATCTGGAATCTGTGCGAGGATAGGTGACGATCTTATGCACCTCGTAAAGGCGCTGCAGTGTATCGAGTGTCTCCTTTGCAGAGAATCCCAGCATGATGTTGGCATCGCGCTGCAGCTCTGTCAGGTCATATGCCTGTGGAACAGGCTCAGCCTTCTCTTCCGTTGTCATTGAGACAACGCGGCCTTTCCTGTCCTTCCACTCCTTCATCTCTTCAGCCACGGCATCATCGGTGAAACGGATGCTGTTTTCCTCCGGATAATATGAAGCGCCGAAGAGGCCGAAATCAGCGCGGGCTGTATAGTAGTACTTACCCTCAAAAGCCTCTATCTCATCCTCCCTCTCCGTCATCAGCGCCAGCGTCGGTGTCTGCACGCGTCCGGATGAGAGCTTTGCGTCGTAATAGCATGTGAGAGCTCTTGTCACGTTCATGCCGACATACCAGTCTGCGGCAGCTCGGCACGATGCAGCCTGATAGAGATTGTCATAATCAGAGGCAGGGTGAAGGTTCTGAAAGCCTTCCTTGATGGCCTTCTCTGTCTGGGAGGAGATCCAGAGCCGCTCCATCTTTCCCTCGTATCCAGCCATCTTCAGTATCCATCTGGCGACAAGCTCTCCCTCGCGGCCAGCATCGGTTGCGATGACAACAGATGATATATCGGGACGATGAAGGAGGGAGTCGATCACCTCGAACTGCTCCTTTGACTCGTCAATGACAACCTGATCGAGATGTTCCGGAAGCATCGGGAGATCCCTGAGGGACCAGCGTTTCCAGCTCTCGGAGTAATGCTGGGGCTCCGCGAGCTCCACGAGGTGTCCAAGTGCCCAGGTAACGATATATTCAGAGCCATCGATGTAACCCTTTTCCTTTGAAAAGCATCCGAGGTTCCTTGCGATTTCACGCCCTACAGAGGGCTTCTCTGCTATGACAAGCTTCTTCATACTGCGGTGATGATAGCAGAAAGAACCCCCTTCAAAAAGAGCACTCATAGCGCTAGAGTAGCAATATGAGCGACAGTACACACGACCTTACGAAAGGCGGCATAGCGGGACCGATACTCACATTCGCATTGCCGCTCATACTCGGCAATATGCTCCAGACGCTCTATAACGCCGCGGATTCGATAATAGTCGGGCGCTTTGTAGGCCCCGAAGCGCTTGCGGCGGTCGGATCGGCATACTCACTTATGACATTCCTCACATCGCTGATGATAGGTCTCTCGATGGGTGCGGGAATCGTCTTCTCATATCTTTTCGGGGAAGGGAACATGGCAAGGCTGAAGAAGGCTCTGGGTATATCATTCCTATCCATCGGAATCATATCCCTCCTGATAACAGCCCTAGCCATCATCTTCCAGGATCCGATCATGCGCCTCATGCAGGTCCCGGATAACGTTTTCACCGACATGTCGGAATACCTCGGGGTGATCTTCCTGGGGATCCCTGCCCTTTTCCTCTACAACTTCTATGCGGCTGCAGAGAGGGCTGTGGGCAATTCAAGGACACCACTCCTCTTTATGGCGGTATCCGCCCTGCTTAACATCTTCCTCGATCTCTATTTCGTGATTGCCCTGGGCTGGGGCGTGTGGGGCGCGGCAGTTGCGACCATAATCTCCCAGTGGGCCGCGGGCATAGGCATCATGCTGCTCTCGGTGACACGGCATCCCACACTGCGTTTTTCTCTCTCTGACATGATTCCGGAAAAAGGGCTTTTCAGGGAGCTGGTGTCACTTTCCGTGCTGACTTCGATGCAGCAGTCAATCATGAATCTCGGGATTCTCTGCGTGCAGGGCATTGTCAACGGTTTCGGTGCAGGAGTCATGGCAGCATTTGCTGCAGGAGTCAAGATTGACAGCATCGCTTATATGCCGCTGCAGGAATTCAGCAATGCATTCTCCACATTCGTCAGCCAGAACGGAGGCGCTGGCCGGGACGACAGGATAAAAGCCGGAATGAAGATGGCTTTCATTCTCTCTACTGTCTTCGGCCTTCTGATTTCCCTCATAGTCTTCCTCATTCCCGGCACGCTTATGAGCATTTTCATTGATCCCGGAGAGAGTGAGCTGATAGCCATCGGTACAGAATACCTGAGAATAGAAGGCTCATTCTATATTCTCATCGGTTACCTCTTCCTCTTCTATGGCATCTTCAGAGCGCTTAAAGCCCCCGCCATATCGCTGGTGCTGACAATCATAAGCCTTGGCCTCAGGGTACTCCTTGCGGCCCTCCTGTCCAGGCTGCCGATTGGAGAGACAGGCATATGGATGAGCATCCCCATCGGCTGGGCGCTTGCTGACACGGCGGGTCTGCTGTTTCTCAAGTTCCGCAGAAAGAATGCAAACAGCAAGTCCCAACCTTGACCGCTCATGCTGAATGGTTGTAGATTATCGGTATGACTAACAGCTGCAGAGCAGCGAAAGGAGTTTGGTATGGCTTACAAGATCACTGATAGCTGTATAGCTTGCGGAACATGCGCAGGCGAGTGCCCAGTAGGAGCAATCTCTGAGGGAGATATCTACGTAATCGATGCTGATACATGCATCAGCTGCGGAACATGCGCAAGCGTCTGTCCGCAGGGCGCAATCGAAGAGGAGTGAGATAATCACGCTTCAGACCAAGGCCGTCGATGACGGCCTTTTCTTATTCTCAGAAGACAAAAGAAACGATAGAATACGCTCATGGAAGCTTATGATCTCCTCGGCAGGACACTTTCAGTCACTGAAGCCAATGGGCTTATTCATGATACGGTCGAGGAACTCTTCTACGAACTGAGCATCGAGGGTGAGATATCTGGATTCAGGCCTGCGTCTTCAGGCCACTGGTACTTCACGCTCAAGGATAGCGGCGCCGCAATCGACTCCGCCGTATTTCGTTCCGCGCAGCCTCAGATGGTAATGCCTGAAAACGGTGATCTTGTCATTGCAAAAGGCTCTCTCTCCTATTACACGAAAACCGGAAGGCTGACTTTCGTCATCAGGGAGATGAAGAAGAAAGGCGACGGCACGCTGATGGAGATGATCGAGAAGAGGAAGGCGTATTACCGCTCTCTTGGATACTTTGATGAGGACAGGAAAAAGCCGATTCCAGAGGAAATCGAGAAGCTTGGAATCGTCACAAGCGCTTCAGGGGCAGCCATCCGCGATATCCTAAATGTCACGAAGCGCCGCGCACCTTCCCTGGATATCATCATATTCCCGACAGCCGTGCAGGGAGACGGGGCTGCTGCGAACATAGCCATGCGCATCAGGCAGGCAAACCTCTTCGGGGCCTGCAGTGTCCTCATCGTCGGCCGCGGTGGCGGCAGCGCAGAGGATCTCGCCGCTTTCTCGGAACCGGAAGTGATCGAAGCGATCCATGCGTCGGACATCCCAGTGATATCAGCAGTCGGGCATGAGATAGACTGGCCAATATCTGACTATGTGGCAGACAGGAGAGCCCCTACTCCCTCCGCCGCTGCGGAGATTGTCACTGAGACGATATTCAGGCGGAGGGAAAGACTCGACAAGGCGATGATGATCTCATCTTCCTTAATCAGGGAGAGACTCTCCGGGTACTCATCACGCCTTGAGCGATGCCGTCATGCGCTTGCTGGAATGGAGAGTCGTATCCTGCGCTGCAAGAGCCAGATTCCCTCCACCGATGATCTCAGAAGACTTCTCATGCTGCGGGTACGGAACGCGGAGACAAGGCTATATTACGCTGAGGACGGGCTGAATGACATAATCGCAGAACGCATCAGGAAAAATGAAAAAGCACTGATGGAATACAGGGAAGCGCTGAAAACTGCGCTCAGCGGCAGATTCGCCGCCGCCGCGGCTTCTTTCTCCGGGACAAGGAAGGAGCTGAATGAAGCGATGCGCCTCAGCATCAGAGAAAGGAAGGCTTCTCTCGACACACTCATAAGAGAGACTGAAGCACTCTCCCCTCTCGCGGTTCTCTCCAGAGGATACTCAGTGACGACAGATGCGGATGGAAGGATAATCAGAAGCCGGGGCGATGCCACTCCCGGCCAGGAGATAGTGACAAGACTGATGGATGGCGAGCTGCGATCCATCGTGAAGGAAGGATGATATGAGCTTTGAGAGCGACCTTAAGAGGATGGAGGAGATCACGGATCTCCTGAAGAAGGAAGACACGGGACTTGAGGAGTCCATCAAGCTGTATGAGGAAGCGACTGCACTGGGAAAGAAGCTTACGAAGACGCTTACTGAGATCCAGCGCAAAGTCGAGGAAGTCACCTCGGAGGAGGAGACGGAGCTTGAGACAAAGGAAATCGAAGAGGAGGACCCGTTTTGATTAAAGCCATCTTTCTCATCCAGAGCCCTGACAGCAAGGGAATTCTCGCTTCTGTCACGAATTTCTTCTCAAAAAGGGATTTCAACATCCTTCACTGCCAGCAGCATACAGACAGCTATGAGAAACGCTTTTTCATGCGCATCGAGCTTGATGCGAGCGATATGAAAACGACAAGGAAGGATCTCGAAGATGAGTTCGGGGAGCTTGCAGCCAGGCTTGGACTTGAATGGTCATGCCACTGGTCGGATTACAGGATGCGCGTCGCCATCCTTGTCTCCAAGACGGGGCACTGTCTTTATGACCTCATATCGCGCCAGCTTGAGGGAGAGCTGAATGCTGAGATTCCACTCATCATCTCCAATCATCCGGACATGGAGAAGGCCGCGAACCAGTTCCGTATTCCCTATTACTATTTCCCGATGACGGAAGGAAAGGAGAAGCAGGAGGAGAAAGTGAGGAATCTTCTCAAGCGCTTTGATATCGATCTTGTTGTCCTTGCGCGGTACATGCAGATTCTCTCCCCTGAATTCATCGATGAATGGCGTGGAAGGATCATCAACATACACCATGCGTTCCTGCCCGCATTCCAGGGCGCCAATCCATATCTGAGGGCATATGAGCGCGGAGTGAAGATGATAGGAGCCACGGCGCATTATGCTTCGGAGGATCTCGACCAGGGACCGATCATCGAGCAAGATGTCATCAGGGTCAATCATGAGCTGACACCGAATGGCTTGAGGGAAGTCGGCAAGGATTCAGAGAAGCGCACGCTCGCTGCCGCAGTGAAGGCACACCTTGAGCATCGCGTGATCATCTACAAGAACAGAACGATAGTATTCTCGGTGGAGCGCTAGGCTGTTATCGTGAGCTTGCGGCCGGAGCACGGCTCGATGTAGCTGATGGACACAGCCTCAAGCCCGAAATCCTCTGAGTACTCACCACCATACTGCGTGTCGCCTTTTATCGGATAACCCGCCCATGCGAGATGAGCCCTTATCTGATGGCGGAAGCCTCTGGTGATGGTGCATCTGAGGTTGCTCTCATCCTCGACCTCCACCATCGTCGTATAGATACGGCCCTCCATGAAGCGCTTGTTGGACACAACAGGACGCACGCTCTTCCCTCCGGGACCAAACGACCTGAAATATGATGTAATGAGTGTGCTGCCTTCAAATGGATCAAGATATGGATACGGCTCAAAACCCTCTTCCAGAAAGCGGCCACGCGTCACGGCAGCACGGTATTCCTTCTGGATCATATCCTTCTTCTGCTGCTGCATCAGCGCGTCATATGCCTTCTGGTTCCGGGCAACCAGGACGATGCCCTTTGTCATGTTGTCCAGACGATGGATGACACCGCCTTCCCACTCATTGACACCGTGGCAGCAGCGTATCTCAGGATAGTACGCCGCTGCTATCGAAAGCAGCGTGCGCCCATCAATCGTGGTCCTGAGCGGCACTGTCGGGATACCGCTTTCCTTCCAGTAGACAAGGGTGTCAGGACCTTCGAATAAGAGTTTAGTTGTCACTGCGGCCAACAATCCTCACAAGGTAGAGGAAGATGTTGATGAAATCAAGATAGAGATCAAGAGCACCCAGGATGCCGATCTTCGTGAGCTCCTCATTCGTCATATCGGCACCATACTGCGCATTCATGTCAGCAATACGCTGGGAATCCCAGGCTGTAAGCCCTGTAAAGAGAATGACGCCGATGATCGAGACGATGAAATTCAGGCCGGATGACACAAAGAAGAGGTTCAGAAGCGATGCGATGATGAGTCCGAAAAGGCCCATTGTGAGATAGCCGCCCCAGCTCTTGAGGCTCTTCTTGGTCACGGCACCATATACTGCTCCTCCGACGAACACAGAAAGCGCGGAGACGAATGCGATAGCGATCGAGGTTCCTGTGTATGCAAGGAAAATCGACGAGAGCGTGACACCCGTCAGAGCGGAGTATCCAAGGAAGAGGCCGATAGCGGTACCGGTCCTGAGCGTCTCGACACGACCAGAGAGCATGATCACAAGCACGATCTGTGCGACAAAGACACCGATTGTCACAAGCGGATTGAGAAGCACGAATCTCATCAGCGTAATGGACTGTGAGACTGCAAACGAAATGCCCGCGGTGACAGCAAGACCTAGTATCATCCAGAGATAGACGTTCTTCATCAGGGCATTTTCCCTGAGCTTCACATCCCTCAGTACAATTGCTTTCTTTTCATTCATAGAACAAATAAGCTCCTTTTACAGCCATAATATACCCTATTACTCCGCCAATAGGCAAATGCGAGGGACAATCTCCATCGAGAATACAGATTTGAGTGTATAATACACGAGGAGGAAAACAATGCTTGAAACAGGAACAAAAGCCCCTGATTTCACGCTTCCATCAGAAACAGGCGATCCAGTCTCGCTATCTTCCCTCAAAGGGCAGCGGGTGGTCCTGTATTTCTATCCGAAGGACAATACTCCCGGATGCACGAAGGAGGCATGCTCTCTCCGCGATTCGATAGAAGATCTCAAGGTCCGCAATGCCACCGTCATCGGCATCAGCCCTGACAGTCCCGAGTCGCACAGGAAGTTCAAGGAGAAACATTCACTGCCTTTCCATCTTCTCTCAGACCCTGAGCACAAGACAATGGAGATGTATGGGGCATACGGGGAGAAGATGCTCTACGGGAAGAAGACCATCGGCGTCATCCGCACGACATACATCATCGAAGAGGATGGAACAATCGGGAAGGTCTTCAGGAAAGTCAGCACAGCCACACACGGGGAGGATGTGAGGAAAGCGCTTGAAGAGCGGCAGAGGGGCTGACCCTCTGTCACTTTACGCGGAAGTAATCGAAATCCGCATAGCCGTCACTCACATTATTATCCTTGTTCGCAGCCCACAGTACAGACTTTGCGCCTGTCCAGGTCGCCGCCTCCAGAGGGAATATGTGATTGATTGTCTTATATTCAGCTCCGTCCGCAGAGTACGAGAGGAAGTAATTGCGGTCCTTTCTCAGATTGATCCGGAGATACGCCTTTCCAGACGCAGTATCATCGGCAAAGAGAAGCTCTTCCTCTGCAAATCCTTCATACATCGGCTGCAGGACTCTCCCCGAATAGACGCGGAAGCTGTATTTCCCCGCTTCATGATACAGACCAATGTAACCATACCTGTGACCAATCATGCCAATACCGGCGAAATCGCCATCAGCCCTGCCATCAAGCTCAAGGCATACATCGACCGTGAAGGAATCGCCCAGGGGTATCTGGGTAAGCGCATTCGGCGCATACCAGAGATAATTCTCCCTTTTCTCATTTCTCTTGCAATACATTCTAAGAAAGCCTTTCCTTGCTGAGAGCGAATAATTTGTCTTGTCAGGATTCGCCTGCCATTGCCACTGCAGAGAGAGGGCCTCCCCATCAAACTCATCGGAAGACTGCAGAGAGTACTGCGGTGCATCCTTCACTGGTTCTTCCCATTGATGCACGGGCTCCCCTATTCCATCTCCATCCCTGTCCATGCCTATGACAGGCCAAGCCTCATCTGTAAGCCGCATCGGCTGCAGATGTATGATCCTGCCAAGCTCGCCGACATCCTGGAAATGGAGGAACCAGTCCCTACCATCCGGCGCGTTCACCCATCCGCCCTGATGAGCGCCAACGATTGAGGAACATCCCTGATGCATGACGGGCCTGTATTCATATGGTCCATGGATGCTGCGGCTGCGGATACATGCCTGCCAGCCTTTCTTTACGCCTCCTGCTGGAAAAAGAATGTAATAATAGCCCTTTCGTTTGTAAATCTTTAGACCTTCACAGGTATCTGCAATTAAGTCTCCGGAGAAGATGACTGAATACTCTCCTATGGTCTTAGTGCATTCAGCATCGATCTCAATGAGCGCCAGCCTGTTTCTTATGCCAGCACGTGAACCTGCGAACGCGAAGACCATGTACGTCCTGCCGTCATCATCCCAGAGAGGACAGGGATCAATCCATCCTCTGGCATGCGTCAGCATGTTAAGTTTAAAACTCCCTCTTATATCCTTTGAGCGTGCGATCTTTATTCCCTCGTCGACAAGGGGAATGAAGATGAAGAACTCTCCATTGTGGTATCTGATCGCAGGAGCCCAGGTGCCAGAGCCATGTGATGGCACATTGTACTTCTCAAACGGCAGACTTCTCACCGCATAGTTGATAAGCTCCCAGTGCACGAGATCCTTCGAGTGAAGAATCGGAACACCAGGAAGGTACGTGAACGAAGATGAGACAAAATAGAAATCATCACCGACCCTAACCGGGTCCGGATCGGAGTAATCACCGAAAATAACAGGATTTGTGTACATTACAGCCCTCCGAAGCAATCGTAGCAGAAACGACATATGGAATGAATACAGATCATTTCCTGATGTCTCACAAGTGGAAATCTGCAAAACACGGAGCGAAACTTCTGCAAAACACGGAGTCAAATTTCTGCAAAATACGGAGTCAAACCTCTGCAAAACAAGAAGTCACTTGACTTTCTCATTATAATGAAAGAAAATATCAACATGGATAGATACCTTCCACGAATTGCAGACAAAGTCCTGGCTTTCAAACTGAAAACAAAAGGTGCAATCCTTGTCGAAGGACCCAAATGGTGCGGGAAATCGACAACATGCCTCAGACAGGCCAAATCTGTTATTTTCATGCAGGATACAGAGACAAGGGAACAGAACATTGCACTTGCGTATACTTCTGCCTCAACCTTGCTTGATAAGACTCCCCCATTACTGATTGATGAATGGCAGGAGGCCCCCGTGCTGTGGGACGCGGTCAGGAATGAGGTCGACAAACGGAACATTTTCGGGCAATTTCTTCTTACAGGTTCCGTCTCCCCCCTCAACGAAAGTGCGAAAAAGGAAATACATCATTCAGGTATTGGCCGCATCACGACAATGACAATGAAGCCAATGTCACTGTATGAATCTGAAGACTCGGACGGAACTGTATCCCTGAAAGCTCTATTCAATGGAGAGAGCGCTGCAGCCGTATCTGACAGGACACTTCAGGACTATGCCTACTATCTGTGTCGTGGTGGCTGGCCAAAGGCAATAGGCCTCGAACCTGAGGCTGCGCTGGAGCAGGCATTCGATTATTACGACCAGCTTGTAAGAACGGATTTCGCAAACGCTGTCAGCGGTGATTACTCCCAGGAAACCCTTCAGCGCCTCATGCGTTCCTATGCAAGACACCTTAGTACTTCCGCAACAAAGGCTCTCATACGCAAGGACCTTGGTTCTGAAAGCTTCTCGGATAAAACCTTCGACAGATATTACGAAGCACTGAAAAAGCTTTTCGTCATCGAGGATATCCCCGCATGGAATCCTAATATCAGGTCAAAGGCAAGGATTCAGACTACCCCTACCCGTCAATTCTGTGATCCATCAATTGCAACTGCAGCCCTTGGCCTCAGTCCGCAGGACCTGATTGATGATCTAAAGACATTCGGCCTCTTCTTCGAATCCATGTGTGACAGGGATCTCAGCGTTTACGCCTCCTCCCTGAACGGCAGGCTATATCACTATCGAGACAGCAATGGGCTTGAGACAGATGCCGTCTTGCACCTGCGAAGTGGACAGTATGGCCTCATAGAAGTCAAACTGGGAAGACAGAGCGATATTGATTCCGCAGCAGAGCATCTGATTGCTCTATCCCGGAATATTGACACAAGCTATATGAAAGAACCCTCATTCATGATGGTCATCACTGCCAAGAATGCAGCATACACAAGACCGGACGGAGTACATGTGGTTCCGCTTGCCTGTCTGAAGCCATGATACTTTGGCAAAGCCGCGCCCTCCATTGCAGGAAGCGCGGACATTGTTCACCTTGTATTGCACTCAACTGCCTTGCAAAAATCCACAGATGAGAAATCCGTAGTGCCGTAGAGATCCTTAAGCGCCCAGTATGCTTTTCCCGCAACGGCAGGAATCCATGCAAAACATGTCTTGTTTCCCTCGCCTTTGAGCCTGTTCCCGAATCCGGTATCCCCACTGAACATGGGGTCATCGACGGCATACCAGCTGAGAAGGTATCCTTCTTCCTGCAAACCGTAATGAGCATAGCCCCAGTCGCACTCAGGCAAGGAGACAGTCTGGTTGCAGCCAAGCCAGTACAGCTTCGCGATATCAAAAAGGTCCTCATCTCCAGAAAGCGCGGCGATACGCGAAAGCTCCGCAACGCCCATCAGCTGGAATGGGTGCGTATAGCCAGCACCGCAGGTGTCGCAGGCTCCAAGGCCTATGCTGGACAGGCCATAGCGCCTGAGCGTGCTCCCCTCAGGCAGAGGGATATCCCACAGACATACCCAGGAAGCGTAGATACGGGCCGCCTTGACTGCTCCATCAAGGAACAGTTTGTCATGTGTCTCATCATAAAGCGACAGCATGCCGAACATTGGATAGAGAATGCTTTCATTGTCTATCAGCTCACCCTTGGAATAGATACTGTCGTGAACGCCTCCGTTGAATTTCATGTCAACGACTATGTTCTTATATACCCAGTTCCCTGTAAGTACAGCGGCGTCGATAAACCGCTTGTCGTCGGTAAGATGATAGAGATCGACAAGAAGCGGTATGCATGTTCCAGCAGATGATGACTGCTCATACTGCGTGGGACCAAACCAGAAACGCGGTTCCGTGAGCGGGGAGCCATCGAGTGCGTATGCACGGTAATACGAACCATCAGGGCGCTGTGCTTTCAAGAGGAACTCACCATATGAGAGAATCGCCTTGAGCCATGAAGGATGGTCATTGCCCTGTTCCTTCTCATAAAGGTAAACCTTCACAAGTGCGCTGACATCCTCGTTCATGCATCTCAGGTACGCGCCTTTAACTTTCGAAAGCGCCTCGATGACAGGTCTGCGGTACTCATAAAGAGGTCCCATCAGACTCTCGAGTTCCTCACCTTCAGCATAAGCGAGCGGAAGAAGAAGGCCGGTCCACCAGAAGTCAACTTTCTTCTCGTCAGTGTTGTAGAGGTTATAGAACATGCCGGACTCAGGGATATGGATGACATTGACAAAGAAATCAGCGATGCGCCGCCCTCTGCGGATGTACTCAGGAATATCATTCTCATAGCCATAGCGCATGACACAGTAGGCGTTCAATAGGTTCTGGCCCGTGAATCCATACTGGATGATATTCTCAAGCTGCACACCATCCTGCGGATGACAGTTCATGACATATCCAGCAGGCTCATTCTCATCCTCTTCCCTGCTCTTCTCCACATAATACCTGTTCAACGCTTCCAGCCTGTATCGGAATATCTCATCAGGTGATTCGGCAAGTTCTCTTGCCTTTATTTCCTTACCGCTGTGAAGAGCGCTGCGGATGCTGTACCAGAGCGCATCATGGAAGTCATCATGCTTCTCAAATAGATAGGAATATGAGAATTCCAGCTCATCACCTTCATCCAGGGGCCAGAAAGCTCCGAACGGTACGGTCTTGAGGATGTACAGCCCGATAGTTGCCTCTCCCTCATAGAACGGATAGCACCCCTCTGCCTCAAACACGCCTTCATCATCGCTCCAAACCCCGATGCTGCCGATGTCAGTCTTCTGCATGAAAGATGAGCTGCCACTCTTCCTTTCAGGAAGGGAATCATAAGATGGGAACGGAGTGCGGCGCATGATCATGCTACGATGGCTTTCTGGATCATAGACCAGGAACTGCGGATAATTCAGCCTGTCTTCCCTGTAGAGAAGTCTCTGTGTCTTGAAGAAATCCTCAAAGCCGTCCCCATCGATATCATTCTTGTCGAAAAGCTCTGGCGGCGCGAAGAAATTGCAGTTCTGGAAGCGTAGAGCGCTCTCTGGGAGGAACCGGGCTTTTGTCCTGATTCTCACCCCTGTTCCATCCTGTCCTTTCAGGATCCTGACATTGCGCCTGAGAGAAACCGAGCCACCTTCTGCGGAATATCTGTCAGAGACTTCCAGAGCGCTGTCATTGAAAGAAATCATGGCTTTGCACAGCAGCGCGCCATCCTCTTTTTCCACGGAGGAATAAGCTGCTGTAACTGTCGTGATACGATCTTCGCCGCTCTCCCAGAATTCCGCTGCGGCGGAAGCGGGGAACGAAAGCAGCACTATCGCTCCTTCATAAACGGCGATACGGCCTGAATTCCTGTCGTAATCAATTGAATAGCTCATATATCATCCTTTGACCGCACCTGCGGTAAGACCTTTGACCAGACCCTTCTGGAAAAGGAGGGTAAGAAGGACAGCCGGCAATATGAACATCATTCCTGAAGCCGACATACGGCCCCAGAATGTCTGGAATGATGTGACATTCCCCGCGATTCCAACGGTGAGAGGCTGCGCGTTCCTCGATGTCAGAGAGAGCGCGAACATGAACTCGTTCCATGCATAGAGGAATGCCAGCATCGCGGAAACACCGATTGAGGACTTGCAAAGAGGTGTGACAATCCTTGAGAGCGTACCGAATGGTCCGAGTCCATCAATGGAAGCAGCCTCCTCTATCTCCAGGGGAACTGTCTGGAAGAAGTTCTTGAGAATCCAGATCACGAGTGTCATCTGGAATGGGATATACACTATTATCAGCGCAGTGCGCGTGTCACTCATGCGCATAGATGAAAGCAGAAGGAAGTACGGGACTACCATTACAATCTGCGGGACCATCCTGACAGCCGTCACAAGGCTGAACACAACCCTTCTGTTGCGCTTTTTCGCATATCTGGCGAAACCATATGCCGAGGGAGTGCCTGCAAGCAGCGCGATCGCTGTGCTTGTTATCGAAATAACAAGGCTGTTCGCCAGCTGATGCAGAAATGAGCTCTGGAACAGCACCTCCGTGTAATGCTTGAGCGTGAACGGATCGGGAATCCACTCAGGAGGAATCGCGAACATCTGTACATCCGTCTTGAATGAAGTCATCAGGATCCAGAATATCGGAAAGACAACGATTGCCGTGATTATCAGGAGATAGATATAAATGCACGTTACTGCGATTGGATTTCTTTTCCTTGCCATATCACACCTCCTCCGATGAAAGCACTTTGTTGAGCAGTGTGCTGACTGCCAGAATCACAAGCGTGATCACAAGCGATGCCGCCGCTCCCTCTCCGAAGCGCAGGAATACGAATATCTCCTTGTAGATATAAGTGCTCACGACTTCCGTAGATCCTCCAGGACCGCCGCCTGTAAGGATGTAGACAAGATCATAGACTCTCGCCGCATCTGTGATTCTTATCACCAGGATGATGAGAATCGTCGGCTTAAGCTGCGGAAGCACGACTTTCCAGAATGTCTGCCACTTGTTCGCGCCATCTATCTCCGCCGCTTCATTGAGATCAGGGGAGAGATTCGACATGCCGGAAAGAAGCACGAGAATCACGAATGGGGCTGCAAGCCAGATACTAGAGATGAGAACAGTCGAGAATGCCGTCACTGCCGATGTGAACCAGAGCGGTCCCTGGATACCGACGAGGCCAAGAAGCCCGTTCACGACACCATACTGGTCGGCGAACATCCATCGCCACATAAGTCCGGCGACAACCGGAGCAATCATAAGAGGGATAGAAAATATAAGGCGGAAAACCTTTGACCCTGGAAGCTCCTCATTAAGGAGAACTGCAGTCATCATTGACACCACAAGCTCTATGGATATCGTAAGCACCACAAATACAACTGTGTGCAGAAGCGACGAATAGAAGTCCGGTGATGTAAGGACTTCCGCATAATTCCTTATGCCGTTAAGCTCAGGAGCTCCGTAGAGGACACTCTCCCCGTCTGAAAAGCTTATGAGCAGCGAATAGGCAAACGGAATCAGGAACACGACAGCAAAGACAATAAGCGAAGGCCCTGTCAGTTTCCAGAATGCTGTTCTCTGGTTCTTCTCGATCTGATTCACTGCTTTCATTTCTATCCCTCCTATGATTCCACCCGTTTCCGGGTGGAGAAAATCAATTACTCTACAACTCTCTCAAGTGCCTCACGAGCCTCCTGGAGACCCTGGTCAACAGAAACCTGTCTGGACATGATCTTTGAAAGCACTGTCGCCATCTCATTCTGGATCGAAGGGAACACAGGAGATTCAGTGGCGTTGTGTCCGACATCAAGAGCATCTGACATCAGCAGGATTGCTTCCTTGTCCTTCTCAGGGATCGTCTCATCAGCTTTTACGATCTCGAAGGAACTCTTGCGAGGCACAGGCAGCAGGAGCTGGGTACCCATTCCGGCAAGATTCTCTGCGCTTGTAGCCCACTCGATGAAATCCCATGCCGCTTCCTTGTTCCTTGAACTTGAGGAAATCGCGAAACCCCATGTCCATACTGCTGTGGCGTCATATTTTCCGGCCGGCTGACGAGCCAGTGCAAAATCCTCTGAAACAAGAGACTGCTCAGGATCTCTTGCCATCGCATAGGCATATGGCCAGTTCTTGATCATCGCAACCTTACCCTGCATGAAGAGGTTGTGGGCATCTGCATTGTCATAGCCGATTGAACCAGGCATTACGCTTCCATCCTCATACATCATCGCAAGGAGGAACTCAAATACTTCCTTTGCCGCCTCTGAGTCAACAACGACATTGCCCTCATCGTCGACAAACTCAGCACCGTTCTGGAAATACCAGTCAACAAGGTGCGTGACAGGCTCTCCTGCCTGCTTTGCCTCGATGATTGTGCCGTATACGCCTGTCTCAGGATTTGTCAGCTTAATCGCAGCTTCCCTGAATTCCTCCCATGTGGTCGGGACTTCAATACCAGCTTCCTCGAAAAGATCCGTACGATAATAAACGATAGGTGTATGGATGAAATAAGGAATTGAATAAAGCTTGCCCTGATAAGAAGAAGCCTCAATTGCAGATTCCACGAAATCTGCCCTGTCCTCATCACTGATCATATCATCCAGAGGTTCAATCCATCCGCGGGATGCGAACTCAGAAATCCACGGCTGGTCAGCATTGTAGATATCGATGGCACCGCTTCTGGAAATGGATTCCTGGACAAATCTCTCATGCATGTTGTCATGTGGCAGCTCGATGAATTCAAGCTCAACTCCAGTCTCTGCTGTGTACTGGGGGCTTATCTCTTTGAAGTACATGAACTGTGGAGATCCCGCCTCACCAGCAATGACAAGCTTCGTTGTCTCTGCGGATTCTGTCTGTCCGGCGGCAAACGCCATGGTCACCATAAGCACCAGCGCGATTGCGGTCATCATTGCTTTTCTCATATTTTCCTCCTTCTCGCCAGCCAGGCTGGCAGGCAATTTGTGCTATTCCATTCTGCGCAGCCAAACGCGCATCTCTCCCTCTCCCCTGTTATTCCAGGTGCAATACGGAACGAGCTTCAGCTCCTTCTTCTCCTTTCCGTACTCATGTGTGGAGTAAAGATCGTCACTATCCCAGATATCCTTCTCCGCTTCCGCAGAAAGACAGGTGAACCTCTCCGGGATGCCTTCTGCCGCTGCCTTTGAGAATGCTGCATCGCTCCTGATGGACAGCGCAGCGAGTTCCGGTCCGTTATCCGCTTCCTCTGCGCAGTAGACGAAAGGACCATACTGCACAGCAGCTGAGCCGGCATCGGCGGCAACCCGTGGATTTGCGAAGACCAGGAAAGGCTCCATTGAGGACTGGACTTCAATCTCATCCTTGTCGTGGAGACCTGTGAATGAAAGATATCCATCAGCTATCCGGGGCTCTATCTCATTCCCGTTCACGGTCGCTTTTATGAAATCGCACCATGAAGGGATCCTGACATGGAGCATGAAATCCCAGGATGGGCTGCCGCAGACTGTCACCTTTATGTTTCCATTCGATGGATAATCTGTCTCCACGGAGAATGCAGCTTCATCACTGACCCTTACGCTGCCTGACACATAGAGCTGGATATAGAGATTCTTCCCGTCCGCAGCATAGGCATATGTGGTGATATCAGGGAGAGTCCTCGCGATGTTCGGAGGGCAGCACGCGACACCAAACCAGCGCTGACGCACTGTACGGACATGAGAGAATATCGGATTGCCTTTATCTATTGACGGGACTGTCATAAGCGGATTGACATAGAAGAACCGTTCTCCATCAAAGGAAATGCCGGAAAGAACCGTATTGTACAGCGCTCGCTCAATGACATCACCGAAGCGCGAGTCCGGGTGCGTTAGGAACATCTCCTCCGAGAATCTCATCAAACCGATTGAGGCGCACGTCTCACAATAAGCTGAGTCATTCGGGAGATCATAGGCTGAAGAGAAGCTTTCTCCGATTGATGTGCTCCCGATTCCGCCAGTTACATACATTTTCTTTCCCGTCGTGTTCTCCCACAGCCTCTCCACTGCAGCCATCAGCTCTCTGTCACTGTTCTTTCCCGCAAGGCGCGCGGCCGCTGTATAGAAATACATTGCGCGCACAGCATGCCCGACAGCTTCCGTCTGATCATAAATCTGCTCATGAGACTGTGAATAAGTTCCCGCAAGGCGGCCTATCTCCGGGAATACTTCCCTGAATCCCGGCCGGCGGCTCTCCTCTTCGAAATAATTTGGTTTCGAGCCTCTTTTGAGTATGAAGTACCAGGCCTGGTCAAGATACTTGTCATTACCGGTGACTTCACTGAGCTTTATGAGGGCGAACTCGATTTCCTCATGTCCGGGATACCCTGGTATCTGCCCTTCCCCATCACCGAAAACCGAACAGATGAGGTCAGCAAGCCTGATGGCAATGTCGAGAAGCTTCCTTTTCCCAGTTGCATTGAAATAAGAAACAGCTGCTTCTATGAAATGACCTGCGCAGTACAGCTCATGGCAGTCACGTAGGTTCTTCCACCGCAGATCCTGATTTGAGATGATGAAATAGGTATCAAGGTATCCGTCACTCTGCTGGGCTTTACCGACAAGTTCTATTGCGCTGTCAGCAAGAGCCTCAAGCTCCTTATCCTCATGCATAGCAAGGTAATGCCCTACAGCATCAAGCCATTTCGCCAGATCGGAATCCTGGAAGACAGCTCCATAGAACTCGCCCTTTTCAAGCCCTGCGGCTATCCTGAAGTTCCTGATACACCCACTCGGCTCTGCATCCGGCACCTCATCATTCAGGAGTTTCCACTGATACGGCAGGACTTTCTTGCCGATCAGATCAATGTAATGGTTCCAGAAACTGCTTGTCACACGGCAGTCATGCTGCGAAACAGGGTTAAGAGTAGACATTGATTTCTCCTTGATTAAACGTTTAAGCATCGTCACGGAAATATTCATCACAGGCACCTCACTGAATTTCTTTTAACAGGAGAGCAGCTGAGACGTATATTTTTCTCTTTGATATCGCCCTTCTGGCAGAGATCCAGAAGCATCGATACTGATTTCTGTCCTATTTCCTTCAACGGCAGAGCAACCGTTGTAAGGCGCGGGGAAATATAAGACGCAATTGCCCTGTCGTCAAATCCTATTACGGAGATATCTTCAGGAAGCTTCTTTCCCCTTTCCTTCAGTCCCTCTATCGCTCCGGCAGCCATCAGGTCATTCATGGCGATAAGCGCGGTGAACGAAGGATTTGTCTCGAGCATGCTGATGGCGATGCGCTTACCGTCATCGAACTCCCAGTTCCCGTATTCCGTGTGGACGGACACATCCGGATGCGATGCGATGAAAGAAGACACGGCTGTCATTCTCCTGATTGATGGATTGGAGTTCTCCGGACCGGCTATTATCGCGATATCGCGATGGCCTTTCGAATAGAGATAATCCATCACCCACGCTGACGCCTCTTCATTGTCATAGCTCACGGAATAGCTGTCCGCGTCCGATGAATAGCAGTATGCATAGACAAGAGGTTTCTCTATCGGCTCTATGATGCCTGAGACATCACGGTCATTCATCGCAAGATAGATAATCCCGTTCACATGGAAATCAAGAAGGTAGCCTATACTTTCATTAACCTTATTCCTGAAGGAAACAAGATTCTCGTATCTGTTGTAAAGCTTGTCCATGAAATGAAGATCATAGAGAAGGACATTCAGATCATGCTTCTCCGCATACTCCGTGATTCCGCAAATGATGGCAGGGATGAAATCCGAGCTGATATCTTCCGCTATGAGCCCGATTGTGTTCGCTGAATTCGTCTTGAGCCCGATGGCCATTTTGTTGGGCTTGAAGCCTGTCTCCTCGATAATCGCATTCACGCGGCGTCTGGTGTCCTCAGAGACCCTACCTACCCCGTTTATCACATAGGATACGGTGGCTATCGAAACACCTGCGAGTTTTGCGATTTCCCGGATCGTTACCATCAGATACTCCTGCTTATACGTTTAAGCAATTTCAGGTTAAAGCACATATTCATACTTGTCAAACAAAAGATTCAAAAAATATTTATCCCTAGATTTGTGCTTCTTTTATGATAATATATCCCTAGAAAAGTGTAGTAAAATCATAAATGATGCCCTAGATTTGTGTCTTTTATTGAAAATACGGGGGGGTCACGTGAGAAAATTGCTTAAGTCTATACTCATTATTGCAGTTATATTATTGGCGATTCCGTCTTGCAATATAAAAATGCCATATCAGAATTCTGGAATAGTCGGAAACGTCGTAGAAAAAGACTATGAAGTTCTGGGACCGGTATCAATTTCTGGCAAACATCATAATGTCCTTGGAATAATCGGATGGGGAGGAATCGGATATAACGATCTCCTCGATAAAGCAAAAGAACTATATCCCGAAGCTGACGCAGTAATTAATATAATAGAGGATGTCAGCTCATTTAGTGTTGCTATATTCTATAACAACTTTGGAGTTGATATGTCTGGCCTCGCAATAAGGTATATTGATAATACAGAGGATTATTCAGTTAACTTCACTGTTAATACCTCCGAATAGATGTAATTAATTGGCTCTTCACGTTTTCTTAGGGGATTGAAATATCTTGAAGGGAAAGTCTCCTAGACCTGAGACTTCCCTCCCCTTTTCAGTTCTTGAAGCTATGCACAGGAGCCGGAATCCTGCCTCCGCGTGCTATGAAATCCTCGCATGAGAAGCTGTTGACCTTCATGATTGGAGCATAACCGAGAAGACCTCCGAATGTGGCAGTGTCCCCGACGCCCTTGCCGATTACAGGAATCAGACGCACAGCTGTCGTCTTCTGGTTTACCATGCCGATAGCCATCTCATCTGCGATGATTCCTGATATCGTGGAGGCTTTCGTGTCTCCAGGGATGGCAATCATATCAAGTCCCACGGAGCAGATGCAGGTCATTGCCTCAAGCTTCTCAATTGTAAGCGCACCTGCATTCACCGCGTTGATCATACCCTGATCCTCGCTGACAGGAATAAATGATCCGCTCAGTCCTCCTACATAACTTGATGCCATCAGACCACCCTTCTTAACCTGGTCATTGAGAAGCGCAAGAGCCGCTGTCGTTCCAGGGGCACCTGTTCTTTCGAGCCCCATCAGCTCAAGGATATCCGAGATGCTGTCCCCGATAGCTGGAGTCGGCGCAAGTGAGAGGTCCACGATTCCAAAAGGAATGCCGAGACGCTTTGAGGCTTCCTTGGCGACAAGCTGTCCAAGCCTCGTGATCTTGAATGCCGTGCGCTTCACAGTCTCTGCGAGAACCTCGAAATCCCTGCCCTTCACACCCTCAAGCGCATGCTTGATGACGCCAGGACCGCTGACACCGACATTGATGACAGCATCTGTCTCTGTCACACCATGGAAAGCGCCAGCCATGAAAGGGTTGTCATCGGGCGCGTTGCAGAACACAACAAGCTTAGCGCATCCGATTGAGTCCCTGTCAGCTGTCTTCTCAGCCGTTGCCCTTATGATTCTTCCCATCAGAGCCACAGCATCCATGTTGATACCTGTCTTCGTTGATCCAAGAGCAACGGAGGAGCAGATACGCTCTGTCACGGAAAGCGCTTCAGGGATGGACTCTATGAGCATCTTCTCCGCAGCTGTCAGACCCTTTGCACAGAGCGCGGAATATCCACCAAGGAAATTGACTCCGACTTTTTCCGCAGCTTTATCAAGAGTCCTGGCAATCGTGACGAAATCATCAGGGGTACGGCAGGCAGAAGCACCGATGATTCCGATCGGTGTCACGGAGATTCGCTTGTTCACAACGGGAATAGCGAACTCACGCTCGATCTCATTGCCTGTCTTCACCAGATCCTCGGCGACAACCGTTATCTTCCTGTAGATATTCCTGCAAAGCGCATCCAGATCAGAGGAGATGCAGTCCAGAAGAGAGATACCGAGTGTGATTGTCCTCACATCAAGGTTCTCTTTCTCTATCATCGTGTTTGTTTCGATTACTTCACTGATATTGATCATTTCAGATCCTCTGCATGCTGTCGAATATCTCTTCTCTCTGCAGCTTGATGATGCAGCCAATCCTCTTTCCAAGAGCCTCAAGCTCTTCTGAAAGCGTCAGGAACTCCTTGTTCGCACTATTGGCATCACAGATCATCATCATATTGAAAAAGCCATCAACGATTGTCTGGCTGATATCAAGGATATTCACATTGCTCTCTGCCAGATATGCACAAACCTTGGCAATGATACCCACCTGATCCTTGCCGACAACAGTAATAATCGATTTTCTCATAACGACTCCAACTCCGTATGATTCTACAGAAGAGAAAAGAAAAGATACAGCAGTCATATATATGCAACATTCTTTTTCTGTATTGGAAGATTCTCAATTGACATCGTATAACTTCTTTTCCAAGATAATCGCAAGGAGATACAAATGAAAAAGATACTTAATTTCATTTCTTCAATTCCCCGGTCGGGGGGGGGGGTATAATACCTCTTTTGTTTCTCGTATCGATTCTTTCTATCTTTTCTGCTTGCAACAATCCTTATGATTATCCTTTATTTCCACCGGTAAATCATGACAAAAACTGGACAGTAGTAATTATAAATACGCCTCTGGAATCTGGGAAATCTGAAGCATATACACTTAATCGTGCCTCTTCTTTCACATTGCCAAATCAGATAGATTCAGATGAATACAAATTTGACAGATACATGACTGAAGATGGCGATTATTTGTTGCCCGGTGATATGATTGAGTACGAAGGCAATGATAATGTTGTCATTTATGCAGAATGGCTTGATCTTATTTCATTCAGTTCAACAGAGAATCTCTCTGACATCATTGCTGAGGGAAAGAATGTTGCCATTGACTTCCCTGCCGGAGAATTCGGCAGCGGTGATACGATATCAGTTCTTCCGGGTCAGAGAATTTATCTGAATGGAGCAGATGGTTCCACTACCCTGAAAAGCTTCTTCACCCTCGCAGAAGAATCATCTCTCCGAATCGAGAATCTCAGCATGGAACCTGGAACAGAAGGGAATATAATTTCTTCCAGCACAGGTAATGTTGATATTGAGATTGATAATTCAAAGATGATTCCCACAGGAGATTCTTCTGGAATCATGATTGATATTCCCGACCCTGATACAACATCAGGAAACGCGAACATCTCAATATCCGATACGGAAATCGTTCTTAGCCCTGCCACCAATTCGTATGGAGCTGCGAATTCATACGGGATGGCCCGCGGAATAAGCATTGGCCCTAAAGATTACCGAGAATCCGGATCTCATGGCTATCTGGAATCTCTGAATCTTGATATAGACAATCTCACGATTTCAACAACAACTGAGCACTCTGCCATAGGTGTTTTTGTTTCCCGTGCCAACCAGTTTGATATAAACATCAAAGACTCCAGAATAGAGACAGGTAATATTCATTACCCAGTATTCATCAACCACTCTGGAAACAATGATTCTGAGAGTTATATTGAAATCACAGATTCACACCTCGAAGGCTATGGAACGTTTTATATCGCAGGGGGGTCAAAAAAGGTACAGGCTGTTATCAACGATTCAACACTGAAAGCAATCAATACCAATTTTGATAATGGATACAATGATTTTTCCGTGATTTCAATGCATGACAGTGAGAACAGTACAATCGAAGTAGATAACAGCGATTTCATTTTCGGCAAAGCATCTTCAGATTCAGCTCACATGAAGGTTTTCTGCTTCCAGTATAACAAAGGGTGTTCAACGTTGAACGGTGGAAGCCAGTTTATCTTCAGGAATTGCGACTTGGATGATCAGGGAACATGGGAAGATGGAAAAGATTTCGGAGCCATCGATATTCTTGTGAATCCATCAGGAAACAAAAACTCATATTCACTCGACGCTTATTCTTTAAATAGTCTTCTGGCAAATCTGCCAGGTAGCCATATTGGCACATGCATCGATGATAATTATTCCGTTGATGATAAAATCACTATCGACTGGAATGTCTACTATCTGACAACTGAAACTGAATAAAGTACAGGGCTCGCCTTTAATCGGGCGAGCCCATATTGAAGAAGCTGAACACTCTTCATCTATTCATTTCGCTTAACGAAGAACTTCTATCAGCCCCGATCTGCCCAGGTGTTGTCACCAGAAGCGAATCTACGCTTATACTCACGAACTGTATACACATTCAGCTCCGTAAGCTGAGCAGTCTTCTTGTATCCGTATCCCTGCTCAAAGAGCTTTAGGCATTCCTGCCGTTTCTCGTTTGGAATCCTTTGCCTTTGGAGGGATGTGGCTCTTTTGTCCATATCAGCCTCCAATCCCTGCCCTATCAGAATTGACAGGGCAGAAGATAAACATCAACCAACATCAATAGTTACTTCAATCGGAGCTTCTGATGAGTGGCCGTTGCAAGTCCAGGAAATCTCTACTGCATACTCTTTTTCTGGAGTGCTCCATGTAGTGACAGATTCACCATCAGTTACATTCGCAGCAGGGCATACATACTTGTAATCAATGATAGGCATCTGATCTATTGGTGTTGCACCCTCACCAAATGTACGACCAGAGAACCACGTCACCTTGAAACCAAAGTCATCATCGTCATATGTTGTACTCGGCTGACCTGTAATTGTATCAGAAGCAACAGTAATACTTACAGGATAGTCTTCAACAGGTTTAACCCATGCAATAAACCTATCCTGAGTCTTTCCATTGCAGCTCCATGCAAATACTACGTTCTCTCCGTCTGTATTTGTCGCCGTTGCAGGTTCCTTGAGTGTAAATTCAATCTCAGGTGCTTCATTATCAGCATATTCTGTACCAGAAGCCCATTCGACATCGAAATTGAACATATCAAGTGTATAAGGAGTTCCTGTGTATACTACCAGATCATCCTTAAGGGTTGCAGTAACAGTTTCCGGATAATCATAACCAATTACTGTAAACGGAACGAGATCATTTACAGTCTCGCCTGTTTCACCAACATAGGAAACCTTTGCATAGACCGTATTCTCACCAACAGCAACATTTGTAGTGACAAGCTCAAATCCGCTAATTGTGATTGGAGTATCTGTGCCATGAGCCTTGTATCCGCTTACTGTATAATCTGCTGTATCAAGAGCTGTGTCCTTGAGGCTGTCATTATAATAGTAAATAGTTTCTTCAACACCTTCTGCCGGAGTAATTACAAGCTCTTCTCCTGTCAGCTTATAATACGGAGTCCAAGCAGGAATTGTAAGATCTGGTGTAAGTCTTATCTTCTTAGGACCATTTTCACCATCTACAATTGCATTGAATCCATATGTCTGTTCTGTAGCAGCAACAGTAATCTCATCAATCATTCCTGTTGTTCTATTGACAATGTTGTACTCACCTTCCTCAAGCTCTGCGACGATACCGAGATCATTCACAGCATTGACTTTGACAGTTGCTGTCGCGTCAGCAAGAGGCTTACCATCTTTAGTTGCTGCTGAATATTCGACATCTACATCAAGGCTATCTGCGTATGCAGGAGCAAGTGTAAGCGGGAAGTAAGCTACAGATGCCTTACCAACAGCATAAGCATATGTTACCTTAACATAGATCTGATCAACATCACGGAGATCTACGCCATCAGTAAGCGGTGTCATTACATCGTCAGTAAGTGAATATGCGAATGTGATTCCAAACTTGTCAAAATTACCATTTGGAGCCATTACAGCACCTTCACTTGGTCTGATGAGTACGGACTTCACACCTGTCGTGTATTCAGGAGCAGTTGTATACTGCTGGGCTGCAAGCGTGATTCCAGAAAGATCTGCAGACTCGATGACATATGTTGTCTCGACTGGTTCAATCTTTCCAAGTGCAATTCCCTGGGTTGCACTTACTCCCTTGTAGACAGGATATACCACAAGATAAGTGCTACCTACTTTTACCGTGTCAGAATCGCCACCTGTTGTGGTTGTATATGTATCCGCAGCTGGAATCTTTCCATCTGTGATTGGTGTTGATCCACTTACAGAACCAAAATTATTTTCCTTGTATGCATATACCCACTCAAGACCTTCATCTTCCGGTGCGATTCTGTCTTTATCGATATATGCTTTGAGCATGGAAGACATATCAGGAAGATCTGATCCAGCAACAAGAATAGGATCCTTGTATGTTCCACTCTTTACAACAGTTATATTTGCATCATCAAGTGTAAGTTTTTCATTTACAAACACAGTAGATACGCCTGCAAACTCTGCAAGGATGCCAACACCACTTGCCTTATCCGTGCAGAGATTATTGGATGTGAAAGCATAACCATCTTGATCAACCCATGTGAATGTCACATCGGAAGAATCAACAGAGTACTCCTCTTCACCAACAAATGCTGTTACCTTGAACTTGGAGGCATCAACTGCAGGAAGTTCTGTGCCGTAATCGAGCTTAGCAAGAGAATATTCAGTAATTTCATTCACAAATTCTACTTCAATCTTGGAAACAACTGCATCCTCAGGAAGCTTTGATGACTCTCCATCCCATGTAGCTGTGAAATTAAAGTCAGCATTTACAGCAACACCATTGAAATTACCAACAAGAGCTTTAACTGTAGCCTTTGCCTCAACAGAAGGATTCTCTTCAGTAAGATTCTTAACTGTTGCCGGATCAACAAGATATTCACCAGGAACAAGAACCATTGTCTTCTCAGCATTCTCACTGTCAAGGTATGTTGCTGTTACTGTAAGATCTGACTCTGGGATATCAATCGTAACGTTAGCCGAAACAGACTCAGCATGTCCTGGATATGACTCAGGTCCAGTTACTGCGATGCTCTTGATGTTGTAGACTTTAACAGCAGCTGTTGCACAGATATCAGAATCAGCAAAGTTCTTTCCGAGATCTGCCTTGACGGTATCCCCAACATTTACCTTTCCAACTGCTCCCTTATCAGTATCCAGATAAACAGATACTGTCTCATCCGCAGCAACGATTCTTCCGTTATCATATGTGATAGTTACGGTGAATTTGCTCGGATCGAATGCCTGCCCTTCAAGAAAGTCGCCAGTCTGGTTGATTGTACCACCGACAACAAAGCTTGGAAGCGTAGGCGCATTATCGCATCCCACAAACATGGCAAGCGCCATGATTGCGACTATGCACGTAAAAAGAATAGACTTCTTTTTCATCGTATTCTCTCTCCTCCTAGATTCTCTGCATCAAGGTTACCCCCCCCCCGTATAAAATTGTCAAGTGTTTATCACTTTACTTTTTGAATATTTACCACCGGGGTAAAACAAAATCGACAGATTTGATATATTTTGAATATATTTTAGGATTGTAAAGGGCTCACCCGGAGAAGGTGAGCCCACTAGATAAACTTTGGAAGAGGTTGAACACTCTTCGTTACCTATTTCATCGAGCGAAGGCTTTTCCTCCACCCCGATCCGCCCAGGTGTTATCACCGGAGGCGAATCTCCGCTTATACTCACGAACCGTATATACATTCAGTTCCGTAAGCTGAGCAGTCTTCTTGTATCCGTATCCCTGCTCAAAGAGCTTCAGGCATTCCTGACGCTTCGCATTTGGAATCCTTGTTCTGCTGCCTCGGAGGGACGTGTTGTTTGTTTCCATAGCGTCCTCCTGATAATCTGGGTCCAGCAAAAGCCAGACCCAATCAGATATTAGTTACCAAACTGATATGCGAAGTATGCAATCTTACCTGTTGTTACATCTGTATATGATCCGAAGATTGTATACGTATAAGCAGGATCAGCCGGCCAAGGTGTACTGAATGTACCAGAAGTCTTATTTCCCTCTGGAATCTGTCCTTCTTCTGTCAGATTAACCTTACCCTGCATATAACCAACAAGCTTGAGATTTGTGTCGTTACCATACGTTGTCACAGATGTCTTATCGATATCAAAGTCATCAAAATTATACTGGAAATTAGCAGTAAGCTTC
>CASFLH010000047.1 GCA_949295505.1 uncultured Spirochaetales bacterium
GAAGGCGAAGAATCTCAGAGGTATAGTCTCTGCACGCCAGCGCTCTTATCTTGCGAAACTCCTGGATTGCCCTGAGAAAGAAGCAGTGGATAAGCTTTTCAGCATCGAGATTTCATAGTTATTAAAATAGAATTCAGGATATCATTGCCGCATTCCGCTGTTCAGCTTTTCTTATCTTGCCGCTGATTGTTTTGGGCATCGCATCTGTGAATTCGACAATGCGTATCCATTTGTATTCAGCCAGGCGGGAATTGCAGTAATCCTTTATTTCCTTGTCCAGCGCGTGGGAGGGCTCATAGCCTTCTGACAGCACTACGATTGCCTTCACCGCCTGTCCTCTCGATGGATCAGGAACACCGATGACGCTGCATTCCAGAACAGCGGGGTGGGAGATGAGTATATCCTCGATTTCCCCTGGTCCGATGCGGAAACCTCCGCTCTTGATGATGTCGTCGAAGCGGCCATTAAACCAGAGGGCACCATTCTCATCCATCCATGCGGAGTCTCCTGTGTGATATACGCCGCCTCTCCAGGCTTCCTTATATAGCTCCTCATTGCCGAGATATCCAGAGAAAACTCCAATCGGTTTCTTTCCATCCTTCGGCACAACGACAATCTCTCCGATTTCTCCTCTCTCAGGTTCGCTTCCGTCCTTGCGTATCAGGCGCACATCATACTGTGCAGACGGAACTCCCAGAGAGCCATCAACAGCTTTCATTCCCTTGAAGTTCGCCGCAAGCAGCGTTGTCTCTGTCTGTCCGTATCCTTCATGAAGCTCAAGGCCTGTCTTCTCCTGGAAGAGACGGAAAATCTCTGGGTTGAGGTACTCTCCTGCAGTTGAAGTATGCCGCAGCGAAGGCATTGCCGGAACGCCTTTTTTCACAAGGTAACGGTAGATTGTCGGCGGCGCGCAGAAGGATGTGACTTCATATTTGTTTATGACCGTTGCAAGCTGCCGCGGGTCGAAGTTGTCGAAATCGAAAACCATGACGGCGCTTCCTACGAGCCACTGTCCGTAGATCTTGCCCCAAGAGGCCTTTGCCCACCCAGTCTCTGAAACCGTGAAGTGCAGACCATCTTCCTCCGCCTGCTGCCAGTAGGCTGCAGTGACGATATGAGCAAGAGGATAGGTGAAATCATGGATTACACCTTTAGGATAGCCCGTCGTTCCTGATGTGAAGTAGAGGACCATCGGATCAGTGGCTTTCGTTTCCTGTCTTTCCAGCTCAACTGATGCGCTTTCTATTTCCCTGGTCAGGTTCCTGAAGCCTTCCTTATCCTGCTGCACTGTCCATAGAAGGGGAGAGAATCCTCCTTTATCGATAGCCTCGCGGATATGATCAGGCACATGGTTGAAAGGCGTCGCGATGATTGCTTTCGCGTCAGATGAGTTGAGCCTGTAGATGAAATCATCAGCTGTCAGCATATGCGTGACAGGAATCATCACGGCTCCTATTTTATGAAGTGCGACGGAGAGGAACCAGTATTCATAGTGGCGTTTCAGAGCGACAATTACCCTGTCACCACGTCTGATTCCCGCTGCGAGCAGAACATTGGCAGTCTTGTTGCTCATTCTGCTGATGTCTGCAAAGGAGAAGAAATGCTCCTCGTTCTCCGTGTTGCACCATACCATGGCGCGTTTGTCCGGAGTCTCTGCTGCGATTCTGTCCACAACATCGTAGCCGAAGTTGAAATTATCAGGGTAGTGGAACTCAATATCGATCAGTTTCCCGTTCTCATCGATCTTCTCGGTGCAG
Organism: uncultured Spirochaetales bacterium; assembly: GCA_949295505.1. Classification (GTDB taxonomy): domain Bacteria; phylum Spirochaetota; class Spirochaetia; order Sphaerochaetales; family Sphaerochaetaceae; genus Ornithospirochaeta. The sequence goes on from CASFLH010000047.1 coordinate 1,758, forward strand.
AACTCTCTGTATATGCTCATTTCATTTCCTCTTCATAGCGTCCGAATGCACGGAAACGCTGATATCTTCTTTCAAGCAGATCTTCGGTATTCTCAAGAACCTCAAGCTCTGCGGCTGCCTCATCTGCAAGCTTCTTGTAGAATGCCTCTGTTCCGATTCCTTCCTCGCTGATGACACGCTCTGCCACACCGAGAGCAAGTGCATCGGAAGCTGTCAGGTGCAGGCTCTCAGCTGCTGCTGGAGCTTGTGCCGCATCCTTGTAGAGGATGCTGGCGCAGCCTTCTGGGGAGATGACAGAGTAGACAGCATTCTCAAGCATCCAGACTCTGTCTGAAACGGCCAGTGCAAGTGCGCCACCGCTTCCGCCTTCTCCGATCAATATTGACAGCTCAGGAGTTCTGAGCCCCATCATCTCCATCAGGTTCTCGGCTATTGCCTGTCCCTGTCCGCGTTCCTCGGCACCTATTCCGCAGAAGGCGCCAGATGTATCGACGAACAGGATGACAGGACGATGGAATTTCTCTGCCTGCTTCATCAGCCTCAGTGCCTTCCTGTAACCTTCCGGTTCCGGAGCGCCGAATGACCTTCTCATTCTTTCGATGGTGCTGTGGCCTTTTTCTATTCCGATGACTGTCACAGGTCGTCCATTGAGATATGCCAGACCGCCAATGATGGCCTCATCATCGCGGAAGCGCCTGTCCCCATGAAGCTCGATGAAACCCGTGAACATGGCAGCGATATAATCCTGCGCGGTGGGGCGGGAAGTGCTCCTTGCTGTTCTCACTCTGTCATATGCTGTCATGTCCTGCTCCATGGATCCTCAGCAGATCCGCAATCAGTCTCTTCTCATCCTTGCGCGGGACGATTGTGTCAGCAAAGCCATGCGCGAGAATGAACTCAGAAGTCTGGAAATCACGTGGCAGTGATTCCATTGTCGTCTGCTCGACGACTCTGCGCCCCGCAAAGCCGACTGTCGCTCCCGGTTCTGCGATGATGATGTCGCCTTCCATCGCGAAGGAGGCGGTGACACCTCCCGTTGTAGGATCTGTAAGTACCGTGATGTACAGAAGTCCTTTCTGGGAATGACGCAGCACTGCTCCGCTTGTCTTGGCCATCTGCATCAGGGAAAGCAGCCCTTCCTGCATTCTGGCTCCTCCTGACACAGTCCAGCCGACGACCGGGAGAGAGGCATTCTCGGCGTATTCGAAAAGCCTTGTGATCTTCTCTCCTGTAGCTGTTCCCATCGACCCCATCATGAAGCCAGGTGACATCGCAAAGACCGCAGTCCTGATTCCTCCGATTGTCGCAGTGCCGGTGATGACGGATTCGTTTTCACCGCTCTGGGCCCGCGCTTTCTCAAGCTTTTTCTGATAGCCCGGGAATGATAGCGGGTCGTTTGTGACGATATCAGCAAACAGCTCTCCGAAAGAGCCTTCATCAGTCATCATGGCAATTCTTTTTCTTGCACCGATGCGGAAGTGATAACCGCATGAACATACCCAGCCATCGGATTCAAGGACGCTTTCGACAAGCGTGCGATGGCAGTTAGGACAGGTGTATTCGGTCTCCCCGGCTGGAGGTTCCGCCGTTCTCCCTTCCTTTTCAAGCTCGTTCTGCGGTTTGTAGAGGAACTTCAGAATGCCCATTATCTTCCTTCCATGAATCCTGTGTCATAGTGACCGGATTCGAATCGCTTATCGCTTATTATCTCCAGCTCTTCCTCGATGTTTGTCTTTATGCCATCAATCAGAAGCTCGCAGAGATATGCCTTCATCTTCCTGATTGCCTCGTCCCTGGTTCCTGTGAAGACTATCAGCTTGCCTACAAGGGAATCGTAGTAAGGAGGCACAGCAGTCCCCGGCTCAAGATAAGTGTCGAACCTGACGAATGGCCCGCCGGGAACATGTATGGATTTTATGCTCCCTGGCGTTAACGCGTTGATCCTGCATTCTATTGCTGAGCCTTTAAGTCTTATGCTCTTCCTGGTGAATGGGATGGAGACACCTGCAGCTATTCTGATCTGCCATTTCACAAGATCAACACCTGTAAGTATCTCAGTGACGCCATGCTCGACCTGGAGACGGACATTCATTTCCATGAACCAGAAATTTCCATCCTTATCCATTAGGAACTCAAGGGTTCCTGCCCCTGTGTATCCGATTTTCCTTATTGCATTCTCCACATTATCCAGCAGGGCATCGCGCATTTCCACCGATACTGCAGGAGACGGAGACTCTTCTACAAGCTTCTGGTGATGGCGCTGTATCGAGCAGTCTCTTTCACCCAGGGCAACTGCATTACCATGCTCGTCCGCGAGTATCTGGACTTCAATGTGCCTGGCTGGCGTGATGCATTTCTCCAGATATACGCCTCCGTCTCCGAAAGCGGCAAGGCTCTCCGCGACGGAAAGGGGATAGGCTTCCTTGAGCTCTTCAGCCGAATAAGCCGGCCTTATTCCTCTTCCGCCACCGCCGGAGCGTGCTTTGAGCATCACGGGGTAACCGATACGGGAGGCGGCCTCCAGAGCTTCCTCGACGCTCTCGAGAGCATCGGTTCCGGGAATCGTGCTGAGCCCGGCTTCTGCCGCAATTCTCTTTATCTGCGACTTGTCGCTCAGGCGCTGCATCTCCTCCGCTGAAGGCCCGATGAATGCAATCCCGTTTTTTCTGCAGAGAGCAGCGAACTCTGCATTCTCTGAGAGAAAACCATAACCTGGGTGTATGGCATTCGCCTTGGTGGCAAGAGCCGCGGATACAATCCGTTCCATATTCAGGTAGCTGTCGGCAGCCTGTGAAGGCCCGATGCAGATGCTTTCATCAGCAAGTGCTGTATGCAGTGTATCCCTGTCAGCTTCGGAATAGACCGCCACGGTCTTGATTCCCATTTCCTTGCATGCCCTGATTACCCTTACGGCGATCTCTCCGCGGTTCGCAATCAGGATTTTTGAGAACATACGCTCTCCTTGTCTGTGATGCAGAATGAGAATGATGCGGAGATGCACATCTTTCCATCAACGTAACCCTCTCCTTCTCCGAAGTAGAATGGTCCCATGGAACGGGTGATCCTGCACTTTGTCTCGAATGTATCTCCAGGACGAACTGGAGCCTTGAAGCGGACTTTGTCCAGACCTGCATACACAGGAAGCTTATCGCTGCCGATCGTGCCATCAAGAAGCACGCATGCTGACTGGGCCATGATCTCGCAGAGTATGACACCTGGAACGATCGGGGCGGAAGGGAAGTGCCCATCCAGGAAGAACTCAGTGCCCTTGACAGTATACTTGCCGTGAGCTGTATCTCCCTCTTTCTCCACTTCATCCAGAAGAAGCATGCTGTTCCTGTGCGGAAGTATATTCATGATTCCTTCTCTATCCATTATGCCCTCCCGATTCTGAAGAGCGGAGCACCATATTCCACTATCTTCCCATTCGATGCGAATATCTCGAGAATCGTGCCGCTTTCCTCTGCAGAGATCTCATTCATGAGCTTCATTGCCTCAATCAGGCAGAGCGTGTCGCCCTTCCTGACCTTGCTTCCGACCTTCACGAATGGCTCGGCATTCTCAGCTGGAGATGAGTAGAATACTCCTACCATAGGGGAAGTCATCACAAAGCCTTCCTCGCTCTTTGTTTCGGCAGGCTTCTCATCCTGTATCACATATGTCTCTGCCTGAGGCACAGCTTTGCCACCGCGCTCAAGGCGCAGCTCGTAACCATCTTCCTTGACCTCAAGCCCCGTGAGATCTAACTCTCTCATGAGGCCCGCGTATTTCCTGATTGCTTCTTCCTTCATCACACTCTCCTGAATGCAAGGCAGGCATTGTGGCCGCCGAATCCGAGGGAATTGGAAAGGGCGATATCGATCTTCTTCTCTCTTGCTGTATTCGGGACATAATCGAGATCACACTCCGGATCAGGTTCGAGAAGATTGATTGTCGGCGGAATGATTCCCGTCTCCAGCGCCTTAAGGCAGGCAATTGCCTCAATGGCTCCAGCTGCGCCAAGCATATGGCCGGTCATGGACTTCGTGGAGCTGATAACAGCTTCTCTCGCGCGCTCTTCACCAAGAGCTCCCTTGATGGCTATTGTCTCTCCCTTGTCATTGAGAGGCGTGCCAGTTCCATGAGCATTGATGTAGACGCTCTCTCCGTCTCTATAACAGCCTTCCATCATCGCCTCGACCATTGCTCTTCTGCCGCCATCGGCATCTGGACGTGGCGCTGTGATGTGGTAGGCGTCGCAAGTGGAGCCATATCCCACGATCTCGCCGTAGATCTTCGCCCCTCTCTTCTTCGCATGCTCGTATTCCTCAAGAATCAGTGCAGCGGCTCCTTCCCCGATGACGAATCCGGCTCTTCTCCTGTCAAAAGGAAGGGAAGCGACATTCGGGTCTGTTGATGTGGACAGCGCCTGCATGTTGATGAAACCCGCCACTCCTGGTTCAGTTATTGCGGCTTCAGCTCCTCCTGATATCGCGGCATCGGCATAACCGTGTCTGATTGCTCTGACAGCTTCTCCGATTGCATTGGAACCAGAAGCACATGCCGTAACCGCAGGAAGCGCAGCATTCTGGCAGTTGAAACGGATTGCGATCATGCCAGCTGCCATATTGGCAATCATCATCGGAACAAAGAACGGGGATACGCGTCCAGGTCCTCTCTGCAGGAGTTTGTTGTGCTCGTTCGTGAATGTCTGGATTCCGCCGATTCCGCTACCGAAATAAACTGCGACTCTTTCTGGAGGAAGCGTGCCGATGACGCCGCTTTCATCCACAGCCTGCACCGCGGAGGCGATTGCGAACTGAGCGAATCTGTCGGATCTTAAGGTGTCTGCCTTCTCCATCCAGTCGCGTGCATTGAAATCCTTGACTTCGGCATCGAGCTTTGCTTTGTAATCAGTGGTGTCAAAGTAAGTAATCTCTCCGATTCCGCAGCGTCCATTCACCATGCTGTCCCATGCTGCTTCAACGCTGTTTCCGATTGGTGTTATTGCGCCGAGTCCTGTGACTACGACTCTTCTGTATTCGCTCATCCGTTATCTCCTTATTACATTGCGATGCCGCCATCCACCCTCAGCACCTCTCCCGTGATGTAAGGGGAGGAGAGAAGGAAAACGACAGCTGAGGCAACATCAGATACATCTCCCATCCTTCCAAGCGGAATGGTTCTGAGAAGCTCTGAGTTGTCCTCCGTGATGTTCTTTGTCATGTCTGTTCTTATGAATCCAGGGGCAACTGCATTGCATGTGATTCCCTTGGGTGCGAGCTCGCGTGCTGTTGACTTCGTAAGCCCGACGATACCTGCTTTGGAGGCAGAGTAGTTTGCCTGCCCGGCGTTTCCCATGAGGCCTGAGACGGAACTGATGTTCACAATCCTGCCGCCCTTGTTCCTGATGAAGAGCGCCGCGGTGTGCCTGATCATGTTGAACGCGCCTTTGAGGTTGACTCCTAGCACACTGTCCCAGTCTTCTTCCTTCATGAATGCGATGAGTCCATCGCGTGTGATTCCTGCATTGTTGACGAGAATCCAGAGCGGTCCGAAATCCTTCCTGATCTCTGCAACGACAGCTTTTGTCTCTTCAAAAGAGGCTACATTGCAGACATAAGCTTTTGCCTTGACGCCTTTTGCTTCGCAGTCTCTTACAGTCTCTGCTGCCTCATTCTCATCACCTATATATACTATTGCGATATCGTATCCGAGATCTGCAAGCCTGAGTGCGACCTCCCTTCCGATACCTCTCGATCCGCCTGTTACTATTGCTGTCTTTCCCTCAGCCATTGCTGACCTCCGAAACTATCTTCGCGATGCTCTCTGCATCCGATACGTTATAAGTCCTCACATCCTTGCTGATTCTTCTGATCAGGCCTGTGAGCGTTGATCCCGGTCCGATTTCAATGAAGGTGTCGATCCCTTCTCTGATCATGTTCGTGACAATCGAGACCCATCTGACCGGCGATTCAATCTGTTTTGAGAGAAGAGGCCTGATATCCTCTTCATACTGTTTTCCTGTGACGTTCGAATAAATTGCCATCTGAGGTTTTGCAAAGGTATATCTCTCCAGCTCCTCTGCAAAAGCCACCGCGGCATTGTGCATGAAAGGAGAGTGGAAGCCACCCGCGACATTAAGTCTCATGGTCCTTCCTCCGATTTCCTTCACTTTCTCCTCAAAAGCTCCTATCGACGAAGCTGATGCTGATACGACGACCTGTCCGGGAGAGTTGTAGTTCACCGGATAGACCTCGTTGAAGAGAGCGGCTGCCCTCTCTACCTCATCGTCGGAAAGTTTGAGAACTGCATCCATCACAGCAGGGTGCTGTTCAGCTTCCTTCTGCATCAGGGCCGCACGCTTTGTGACGATTCTGAAACCATCTTCAGCGCTGACGATGCCCGTGAAGGCGAGTGCCGCGATTTCCCCAAGGGAGAATCCTGCAGCTGCTGCTGGCTTTGTGCCTGCTTCAACCAGTGCCGCCGCCGCTGCCATTTCTGTCAGATACATGCATGGCTGTGTGTTCACGGTCTTCTTCAGATCCTCTTCAGTGCCTGAAAAGCACATTTCCAGCGTGCCCGGCCTGAGGCTGTTGAGCGTATCCGATGTCATCTTTGCGGCAGGAGAGGTCTCATAAAGAGCCTTTCCCATTCCCGGTGCCTGTGCACCCTGCCCGGAGAATACAAATGCTATTTTACCCATTTCATCGCTCCTCTGAGCACCGGCTCGGCACCTTCGATGACTTCGCGCACAATCTCAGCCGCTGGCTGGACTTTATTGACCATTGCGGCAATCTGTCCTGCAAGGAAACAGCCATGCTGCAGATCTCCATCCTTTACGGCCTTCCTCAGGGATCCTACGCCAAGCGCTTCAAGTGACTCGTCATCCATTCCGCCGAATTCTGCCTTTGCGTATTCACGAGCGAAAGCCGTTCTCAGCGAGCGTACCGGATGCCCGAGCTTCTTGCCTGTGACCATGGTGCAGAGGTCTCCTGCCTTGATGATCTTTTCCTTGTAGACCGGATTGATGGAACACTCCTCTGCGCTGAGGAATCTTGTTCCCATCTGGACGCCTGCTGCCCCAAGCATGAAAGCAGCTGCCACTCCGCGCCCATCTGCGATACCGCCTGCTGCGATTACCGGCAGATTTGTCGCATCGGCAACGAGTGGAACAAGAACCATTGTCGTGAGCTCTCCGACATGCCCGCCGCTTTCACCACCTTCTGCGATGAGAGCAGAAGCTCCAAGCCTTGTCATGAGCTTTGCCATGGC
>CASFLH010000048.1 GCA_949295505.1 uncultured Spirochaetales bacterium
ATTCTCTTCAGTTCTCTCCGTCGCTCGCTACGAACTCGGCTTCCTTTTCTTCTCTGCCTCGTAGTTCGTTTTGAATTGACAGAAGCCTACAAGCTTCTATTCTCTCTCTTTCCCTTCGCTCATGATCCAAAAAGCTCCCGGCCTTCCGGGCTGCCCGTCCAATCTAGCACCTCTCGCGCTCACTGTCAAGCTCTTCCCGGCCTGCCGGCCTTTCTTCCGGCGCCCTCTCAGGCACCGAGGCTGTATTCTGCACGTTTCCCCTATCCTTGTAAACCCCTTTCTGCGCTTTTTCTGCATCTTTTTCTCGTCATCCTTCGTATCTCATTGCTCTTCCATGAGTTAAAAAAGAAAAATTATAAAATCTACGGAGTTACATGTTCTGTAAGCTGATTTTCCCATCATCAAGCTTGTATCTTTTCCGTTCTGTATCCGGCATCAGCACCCTCATGTGAGTCTGCCTGTATGCCATAGGGCTCATTCCATAGTATTTCTCGAATGTGTGCGCGAAATGCTGTCGGCTGTTGTATCCTACAGAAAATGCGATGTCTATGATTCTCAAAGTGCTGTTCACAAGCAGGAATACCGCTTCTTTCATTCGTTTCTGCGTCACATACTCAACAATGCTGCAACCCATGATTTCAGAGAACAAGGCTTGCAGATAAGATTTGCTTATTCCCAGGTATCGAGCAATTTCAGGTACCATGATGTCAGAATGCAGATTCTTATCAATATAGCTGCAGGCCTTGCGGAGGTAGATTACACCGCTCTCGTTCTTGCTGTACGCAATGGAATATGCCAGCTCAGCCATTGTTCTTGCGAAAATGAGTGATAACAGATAATCGTCAGAACCGTGAGCCCTCTGTATATGTGATATAAGATCCTTGAGGGAATAGCCAAGGTCCCGCACATCCGTCCCGCAAAAGCAACGCGGCATAGAGCAAAGGAATCTCCGGAATTCCTCACTCCCCGCCACCAATCCATGGAGAGGCATACCCCCTTCTGTTTCAGAAAGGCTGAATTCCAGATTGAGTATCGCGCAAGGCTTGTCATGGATAATCTCAAGACGATGAGAGATGTGAGAACGGATGAAGATGAACTGGTTAGCAGTGAGCCTATACGTCTTATCCTTACAATAGACGGTGCAGCTTCCACCGGTGACATACATGATCTCGCAGCTTTCATGGGAATGATAATTCATGTGGAATTCCGGGAGCGAGAGCGCATAGAATGCCGTTATTCTCCCATTGATTGTTTCCTTTGCCATTCCTTAACTATGCCCTATCGAAAATAATCAGACAATATATTGCATTTCCCAGAAACGGGAAGATATCAGATTGCACGTCAGCCAGGCAATAACCGTAGACTGTACACAGCTTTTACAAGGAGGCTGTTCATGAGTTTCAAAGTTTCTTTTATTGGTGCAGGCAGTCTTGTCTTTGCGCGCACGCTGTTCACGGACCTTCTTTCCGTTCCGCGCTTCCATGATATCGAGGTATCTTTCACCGATATCAATGAAGACAATCTCGAGAAGACAAGAGCCCTATGCCAGAGGGATCTTGACGCGAACAATATACCTATCAGGATTGAGGCAACAACAGATCGGCGCAAAGCCTTCAAGGGAGCAAGGTATATAATCAACTGTGTCCGAATCGGTGGGCTTGAGGCTTTTGAGAAGGATATTGAGATTCCCCTTAGATACGGTGTTGACCAGTGCGTCGGGGACACACTCTGCATTGGCGGGATAATGTATGGGCAGAGGGTTATTGCAGAGATGCTTGAATTCTGCAAGGACATCAGGGAGGTATCGGAGCCTGGCGCGATAATGCTCAACTACTCCAATCCGAATGCGATGGCAACATGGGCATGCAACAAATATGGCGGCGTGAGGACGATAGGTCTCTGCCACGGGGAAATCCATGGAGAGAAGCAGATTGCCGAAGTCCTTGGCATTCCCCGCGAGGAGCTGGATGTCATTTGCGCCGGCATCAATCATCAGACATGGTACATCTCCATAAAGCACCAGGGGAAGGACATGCTTCCATATCTGCTGGAAGCATTTGAGAAACATGAGAAATACAGCAAGGAAGAAAAGGTCAGGATAGATATCCTCCGCCGCTTCGGTTATTACTCAACGGAGTCAAACGGCCATCTCTCCGAATATCTTGCCTGGTACAGGAAACGTCCGGAAGAGATATTGAGATGGATTGATCTTGGCAAGTGGATCAATGGGGAAACAGGCGGATACCTGAGAATAACACGAGAGGAGCGGAACTGGTTTGAGACTGATTATCCGAAGATTCTCGCAGAGGCACCGAAGAGACTGGATGGATCTGAAAGAGGCAGCGAGCACTGTTCATATATCATCGAAGCCCTGGAGACAGGAAAGTGCTACAGAGGGCACTTCAATGTCATGAATGAAGGGTGCATAACAAATCTGCCATCTGAATCTGTCGTGGAAGTCCCGTGCTATGTCGACGGGAACGGGATAAGCGTGCCAAAAGTCGGAGACCTTCCCCTTGGCTGCGCGGCTATCTGCTCACAGTCAATATGGGTTCAGAAGCTTGCTGTCGAAGCAGCTGTCCATGGTGATGTGTCACTGCTGAAGCAGGCCGCATTGCTGGATCCTCTCACAGGAGCTGTGTGCAATCCTCCTGAAGTCTGGCAGATGGTTGATGACATGCTAATCGCCGAAGAAGAGTGGTTGCCTCAGTACGGAAAGGCAATTGAAGAGGCAAAAGAACGGTTTGCAGAAGGCAATCTGATACCAGCAAAGGATTATCATGGCGCTGCGAGACTCCGGGAAAAGACACCTACGGAAGTGGCAAAGGAGAAAGACCGGAAGATCACAGTGTGATTCCATTTTATGAAACAGAGGCCGGAAGAAACCTTCCGGCCACAGGAGAACCTATTCAATAACTCCTGAATACGCTCAGAAACTGTACCTGAGCACGTTCCATGATGCCTTGTCAAGCTTCACGGATCCCGCTGCCAGTTCCTTTGTCGAAGGAACGACATTGCCGCTATCAGCGGTATTGGTTTCCTTGAGGTCGAATCCGGACATATAGATATGCTCGATAGGACGTACGTTGTCGGAGAAATCAAGGCTGACCTCGATATCATCCTCAAGCGAGCGGTTGAGAATGAATACGGTAAGCTCCTTCTTCTCATCATTCCTCACAGCAATGCTGTCAAGATAAGGAACATTCTTGTACTTCTTGCTGTCATATTTATCACACCTGACATCAACATTGAGCGCAGTTCCGCGTCCGTACTCTGAACAGTGGAAGTACGGATAATAGATTGTCTGGGCCCAGGCCTTCTCGTCATTCGACATGATTGGCGCAATGACATTGACAAGCTGTGCGAGACAAGCAATGCGGACTCTGTCAGAATGCTTGAGGAGCGTAATCAGGAGGCCGCCGACAAGAAGCGCATCCTCGAAGTTGTATACATCCTCGAGCCTGTGAGGTGCCTTGCCCCAGTGCTCGATAAGCTCATCGCTCTCCTTTGTGTGATACCAGACATTCCATTCATCGAAGGAGATGTTGATAGTCTTATCGCTCTTCTTCTCAGCCTTGACCATATCACAGATGGAAACGACAGCCTTGATGAAGTTCTCCATTCCGATATTCTCAGCAAGATAGGAAGGAGTATCATTTTCCTTATTGCCATAGTATTCGTGCATTGAGATGTAGTCGATGTGCTCATATGCTTCACGGAGAACCGTATGCTCCCACTCGCCGAATGTCGGCATCTTGAAGTTGGAGCTGCCACAGGCTACAAGCTCGATTGAAGGATCAATCCACTTCATGAGCTTCGCGGTCTCTGTCGCCGTGCGTGCATATTCATAAGCTGTCTTATGTCCCATCTGCCATGGTCCATCCATCTCATTGCCCAGACACCATGTATGGATGCCATACGGCTTCTCCTTGCCATGGGATCTTCTGAGATCGCTCCAGTATGTTCCGCCAGGGAAATTAGCATATTCAAGGAGGTTCCTGGCCTCATCCGGACCTCTTGTACCAAGGTTGACGGCAACCATCATCTCGGATCCGACCTTCTCAAGCCATTTGTCGAATTCCTGCATGCCGAACTCATTGGTCTCAGTGGTGAACCAGGCAAGATCAAGCTTTACCGGTCTCTTGTCCTTTGGTCCTACTCCATCTTCCCAGTTGTAGCCAGAGACGAAGTTTCCGCCTGGATAGCGGACGATAGGGACATTGAGCTTCTTAACGAGCTCAATCACATCCTTCCTGAATCCGTCCTCATCGGAGTTTGGATTGCCTGGCTGGTAGATACCTTCATAGACAGCTCTGCCAAGATGCTCGATGAAAGATCCATAGATCCTTTTGTCGATCTGGGCAATCTCATTACGGAAACTGATTGAAACAGCAGCTTTCTTCATTTTCTCCTCCTAATTAGCTGGTGTTGTTACCTCTCTGAAATCTCGATTACGCTTACGGAATGCGGTTCAAGGGTGAAACTCATTCCTCTCTGGAACCTTCCGAAGTCTTTTTCTTCGATTCTCACCTCTTCACGCCCGATATCATTGTATGAATCGGGTGAAGAGCCGGAAATCCATGCCATTCTTGCATACCCGGACGCATCAAGGTCAATAGAGATATCATGCTTCTCATCAGCACTTCTGTTGACCAATGCGACGGCATAGCGCTTCTCTCCCGAGAACGATGTCACAACAGCATCAATCATCGGGTCAGGATCGGGAGACCATGAGTCAATAACCTGGTCCCCCAGCCTGTTCGTATAGAGGTCGAAGACGTGGTATGTAGACCTGAGAACGATGCCTTTGTCATATGTGAAGATACAGCCACGGGTATTCACGATGGGCGCGAATGCAGCCATGCCGACAATATCCGCGTTACGCAGCATCTCGTTGAGGAAGCATGCCGAGAAGACAGCATCCGCCATCGTATAAAGCGAGTTGTCATCATTGTCATCGCGCGGCTTGAGATATTCCTCTTTCGTTATGCCCTGCTTCACAGTATGGACATTAGGATGATACCAGCCACGGACATTCCATTCATCGAATGCGATGCGGATGCTCTTCTCGAGCCCCAGCGCCTCCAGCATGCCCCTGATCTTCCTTACCGAGTGCCCGATGTCGTAAGTGTACTCCATCACTTTCTCGTATGGTGAGCAGTAATTTGTCTCTGCCGCATGATCCCAGTACTCATGTATTGAAATCCAGCTCAGGTACTTGCCGGCACGCTTCAGGAGCTCAAGGTTCCAGTCAATATCCGTCAGCGCCGCAGCTGAGAGCTCAATCGATGGATCGACATGCTTCATCATCTTGGCGCTTTCCGCAACAAGCGGACCCCATTCGGAGGGCGTCTTCGCACCGATCTCCCAGTGACCATAATTCTCGTTGCCGATGGACCAGTACTTCACGCCATATGGCGCTTCATGACCATTCCGGATTCTGGCCCGGGCCCACTCCCCTTCTTTCTCGAGGTTGCAGTACTCGACCCAGTCACTCATCGCCTCGGCATTGCCAGTGCCAGCATTGGTACAGATATAGGGCTCGCACCCAATCTTCCTGCACATCGCGATGTACTCATCAGTGCCAAATGTATTCGGTTCTTCCACCCTCCAGGCTTTATCGAAGACGGGTGTCCTGTCCTTTCCGACACCTTTCTTCCAGTCATAGGAGGACACAAAGCATCCCCCCGGCCACCTGAGAACAGGAACATGGATGCGGCGCATTGCGTCAAGCACATCCTCCCTCAGGCCATCTTCATCCGAAAGAGGATTGCCCGGGTCATATACACCACCATAGATCTGCCTGTGGAAGTGTTCGATGAAGTGTCCATAGATCATCATGTCCCTGATGGCAAGAATCCGTCCAATGCTAGCTTCAAGTCTCATAAACTCTCCTATCAGCCTTTGACACCGCCCGCGGTCATACCTTCAACGAAGTACTTCTGGAAGCAGGCGAAGAGAATAAGAATCGGGATGATTGCGAAACATGCACCGGCGATAAGAATGTCATAATTGTTGCCGTACGGTGACATGAGGCTCTGCAGACCTACCGGAAGCGTCATCTTGTTGTTTGACCTCATGACGATCATCGGCCAGAGGAAGCTGTTCCAGCTCTGCATACCCTGATAGATACCCATAGCTGCGAATGATGGCTTCATAAGAGGGATCATGATCTTCAGGTAGATACCGTATTCCGAATATCCATCGACTCTAGCAGCATCCAGGAAGTCCCTCGGAATGCCGACAAGATACTGCCTGAAGAAGAAGATCAGCATCGGGATGACGATATAAGGAAGGAATATACCAACGAAGTTATCGATGAATCCCATCTTGGTGATCATTCTGTAGAGCGGCAGGATGATGACTTCGGTAGGAACCATCATAACAAGCAGAACACAAGTGAAGGCAATGCCCTTTCCCTTGTAGTCATACATGGCGAAGGAATAGCCGACGCAGGATGAGAGGAAGAGCGCAAGCACTACCTGGATCGCTGTTACGATGAGGCTGTTCAGATACCAGTTCGGATAAGCGTTCTGGCCACTGAAAAGCAGACGGTAATTGTTCAGGTTCGCATTTGCCCAGTCAATCGAGAAATTGAGGCCATAGCGCATGATATCCGATCCCGGTCTCAGCGATGACACGAAAAGAAGCGCGAGCGGGAGAAGGAATATCACGACGATTACAGTAAAGAGAAGCATCAGCAGAATCGTCGGAATTTTATTGTTCTGTACCTGTGCCATATCACTTCTCCTTTTTCTTTGCGAAGATTCCGCCATTGAACTTCAGCTGGATGACGTTGATCAGAAGAACAATACAGATCAGTACGACACCGATTGCTGAGCCAAGTCCGATGTTGTTCTGCTCGAAGCCCATCTTGTAGAGATAACCGACAACGGTGAGACCGATATTGTTCGGAGACGCGTTCCCGTTGAAGAGAATGAAGGACTCCGTGAACATCGCAAGACCGCCGTATATCGATATCGTAAGAACATATACGGATGTAGGCTTGAGAAGAGGAACTGTTATGTTGAAGAACTTCTGGATGGATGTTGCCCCATCAATCGAAGCGGACTCATAAAGATCCTCAGGTATCTGCTGCAGACCGGAGAGGAAGTACATCATGTTGACTCCCGTCCAGCGCCAGATACAGAGAAGGAAAAGCGCGAGCCAGACAGTCGGTACACGGCGGAGCCAGACAATAGGCTCTGCTCCGAACCGCGATATGAGCTGGTTCATGAAAGCGTTCGGAAGCTCACCGAACATGAGACGGAAGATGACACCTGCAACGACGACAGATGTAAGAGCAGGTATGAACAGAAGGCTTCTGTACATGTTCTTGCATCTCATCGCCCTGCTGTTGAGAGCTGTCGCCAGCAGCATCGGGAGCGGAATCATGATACAGCACGTGACAACCATGTAGAAAAGGCTGTTCTTAAGTGCTTTGAAGAAGATCGGATTGAAAAGGACCTGATAGTTCTTCAATCCAATGAACTGTGTGTTTCCCCCTGCAACCCTCTGAAAACTCATCATGAACGTATCGAAAATCGAATACGCGAAGAAGATGAGGAATGACAATGCAAACGGAAGAAGGAATACATACGGGGCCGTCTTCTGGGAATATATGAATTTCTTGAATAGGTTCTGTTTTTCCATAGGCACCTCTGTGATTTCTAAAGCGAAAGGGGACCGTCCGCACGTTTTGCGGCACGATCCCCTTCTTCAGCTGCTGATACTAGATGTATCAGTAGTAGATGATCGTTGCCTGTTCGTTGGCAAGAAGCTCATCAGCTGGTGTATCAATCGACATCTCGAAAGCATTTACATATGTTGTCGAGCAGAGAACACTGTATGTTGCTGAGTAGCCGCCGCTGATATTCGGAGCTGTGAGATCTGTTCCGTTCTTGAGAAGGATGTCGAACGGGTTGGTCAGGAAGTACTGGAGGAACTTGTTGTCCGGATTCTCTGTGATCGTAGGATCAGTCCAGAGGCTGGTTCTGATAGGATCGAATCCAAGAACATCCCACTCGTACCTGTTGCCGAACTCGGAAAGCTTAGCGAATGCAAGGAAGTCCTTTGCAAGATCTGCATGCTGTGTGAACTTGAGAACGGATGTACCTGTTCCGCCCTGGAGAACAGCTCTGACATCGCCTTCGTTCCATACAGGAACTTCGTAGATAGCCATCTTGCCCTTGAGGTCCGGCATGTAGTCTGTGAAGCGGCCCATATACCACAGAGGCATACAGATAGAAGCAACGCCTTCACCATTCATGAAGCCATACCACTCTTCCTCGTGAACACCGCCGCCCGGGCAGATTACACAAACACCGGCCTTGACCATCTCTCTGATGAACTCGATGACTTCCTGATGCTCAGGTGTATCGATGTTCGGGTTGCCATTCTCGTCAACATACTGAGCGCCCTTCTCGAGCATCATCAGCTGTGGCAGGAAGAGGTCGTTTGTCTCTACGACACACATCGGAGTACCGGTCTTCTCGAGAACGATCTTACCAGCTTCAAAATAGTCATCCCATGTAACGATGTCAGCAGGATCAACGCCAGCTGCGTTCATGATGTCCATGTTGTAGTATGCAACGGACTCGCCAAGGTGGAAGTCGATACCATACCAGTTGCCGGAATTGTCACCATACATGGTGATTCTGGACATAACAACATCATCCTCATATGGCTCAACCGCATCGTTGATCGGAAGGAGATATCCATCGCGAACGAATGCACCATAGCGTCCAACCTCGATATCTGCGATATCAGGAGTACCTACGCCAGCCTGGCAGGCAATGAGAAGCCTGTTATGGATAGCACCGGATTCTGCTGTGCTGACAGTAAGGTTGATCGGTCTGTCAGGATTCTGTGCGTTCCATTCATCAGCCATCTGTGTCCAGAATGCAACATGGAGTTCCTGGAATGTCCAGAGGGAAAGTTCTGTTCCACCTTCTACGAAAGTGTTCTTTCCCTGTGTTGATCCCTCAAGTGCCGGAGCTTCTGCTGCAGCAGGTGCGGCTTCCTTGCTTCCGCCTGCGAAAACGAAAGACACAGAAAGGATGAGAACAGCTAAGACAGTGAATAATCTCTTCATTAGAGCCTCCTTTTATTTCCGCGGCTGGCTCACCTCCTGGCCCCGGCCGCAGTTTTCACTGAAAGATATAAGTCTGCTGTCGATTTAACTTATATCATAAGTTGATGGTACCATATCCAATCAGGATTGCAAGTGTAATTTTATGTATAATTTTGATAAATCCTTCTATGGATAAAATAAAATAACTCATTAGTCCATAAACAATTATGGACTTATTATAACAAGACACCCCGGGGCGGGACCAACCCACCCCCGGACAGAATCAGAAAACAGAAAAGACTATGATTACTTTCCTATCTTGGTACCAGAGACCTTGGCATAGTAATTTGCAAGGCTGCTGTGGTCATCGCCGCCTCTGCCATCAGCATGCAGTGTCTCGAACATTTCCTGGACCATGGCTGTAAGAGGCACCGGAGCGCCGACTTTGTGGGCAGTATCGAGCGCATTGCCGAGATCCTTGATATGAAGATCAACACGGAAACCAGGCTTGAAATTACCTTCAATCATCATAGGCGCCTTAGCGTTCATGACCGTTGAACCAGCAAGACCTCCCTTGATTGCCTCAAAGACTGTCGCCGGATCGACACCTGCTTTCTTCACCATCGTCAGAGCCTCTGCAAGCACTGCGATGTTTCCCGCTACTATGATCTGGTTGGCGAGCTTGGTCGTGTTGCCTGCACCGATTGCGCCACAGTGAACAACTGACGATCCCATGCACTTGAGAACAGGAACCATCTCATCAAAGAGAGCCTTATCTCCTCCAACCATGATGGAAAGAGTGCCGTCAATCGCTTTCGGCTCACCACCGGAAACAGGCGCGTCGAGCATCCTGACGCCCTTTGCCCTGCATTCAGCCTCTATTTCCTTGCTGACATTCGGATCGATTGAGGACATGTCGATGAGGATGAGACCGCTCTTCGCGCCTTCAAGCACTCCGTCCTTGCCAAGGACAACTGTCTTAACATGGGGTGAATTCGGGAG